>JAADDV010000156.1 GCA_013153795.1 Aquificota bacterium
TTCTGGTCTATGGCTATAGCAGGAGAAAGTCCATCTATACTATCAACATCAGGTTTTTCCATCAGCCCTAAAAACTGCCTTGCATAAGCTGACAGACTTTCAACGTAGCGCCTTTGTCCTTCTGCATATATAGTGTCAAAGGCAAGGGAGGATTTTCCTGACCCTGAAGGTCCTGTTATTACTATAAGTTTATTTTTTGGAAGCTCTAAATCTATATTTTTTAAATTATGCTGTCTTGCCCCGTGGATAATGATTTTATCCATTTACTTCCCTCTGATTTTGTATAGAAGATTTATAATATATCAAGGATTTTTAACTTGGAAAGAGAAAAAAATCTTCATTTATAATGATTTAAAAAAGAAAATAAGGAGTAAATAATGAAAATTGTAGATTTGAGAGGAAAACTTATAGAGGAAAATGAAGCTTTAAATAAGCTTGTAAGAAGAAGTGAAATAGAAGTAGAGCAGTTTGAAGCTTCTGTAAAAGAGATAATAAAAAATGTAAAAGAAAGGGGAGATGAAGCTCTTATTGAATACACAGAGAAGTTTGACAAAGTTAAACTAACTCCTGAAGAGCTTATAGTTCCTTTTAAAGAACTTGAAAAAGCTTATGAAGAGATAGAAGAAGATGTTAGATGGTCTTTAGAGATTGCTGCAGAAAGGGTCAGAAAATTCCATGAAGCCCAGATAGAAAAATCTTACTTTCTTGAAGAAGAAGGGATGATTCTCGGTCAGAAAGTTATCCCCATAGAAAAAGCAGGACTTTATGTTCCTGGTGGTAAAGCAGCATATCCATCAAGCGTTATTATGAATGCTATTCCTGCTGTTGTTGCAGGGGTTAAAAAAATTGTTATGTGTTCCCCAAATCCTAATAAGTATACCCTTGCGGCAGCTTTTATATGTGGAATAGAAACTATTTATAGAATTGGTGGAGCTCAGGCTATTGCTGCTATGGCTTTTGGAACAGAAACAGTAGAAAAAGTAGATAAAATTGTAGGTCCTGGAAATATATTTGTGGCCCTTGCTAAAAAGAATGTTTATGGAGCTGTAGATATAGACTCTATAGCAGGCCCTTCTGAAATCCTTGTTATAGCAGATGAAACAGCAAACCCTAAATGGGTTGCAGCAGACCTTTTATCTCAGGCAGAGCATGATGAACTTGCAGCAGCTATTTTAGTAACAACCTCTGAGGAGCTTGCAAAAAAAGTTAAGGATATTTTATACAACGAATTTTTAGTGAACTTTTCTAGAGGGTCTATTGCTAAAAAATCACTAGAAAACTATGGGTACGCCTTTATCGTAGATAATCTGGAAGAAGCTGTTAAAGTGTCAAACTATATAGCCCCTGAACATCTTGAGATAGTCACAAAAAACCCATGGGATTTACTTGAAGAGATAAAACACGCAGGGGCTATATTCCTTGGAGAATACTCAACAGAGCCTTTAGGAGATTACGTTTTAGGTCCAAATCATGTTTTACCAACAGGAAGAGCTGCTAGATTTTCTTCTCCTTTAGGGGTTTATGATTTTATAAAACGTTCTTCTGTTATATATGTAAATAAAAAAGGTTTTGATAGGGTCAAAAAGTATGCAAAAACCCTTGCAACAGCAGAAGGACTAGAAGCCCATAGGCTTGGTGTTGAAGTAAGGGAAAAATATTGACAAAAAAATTTTTTAGGTTTATATTATTCTCTCCAATGGGCTCGTAGCTCAGTTGGTTAGAGCATCCGGCTCATAACCGGACGGTCGGAGGTTCGAGTCCTCCCGGGCCCATTTAAAATCTAATTATCATGAAAATAAAAGAAATTTTAAAAATCTCTCAAGGAAAACTTCTAAATCCGTCTAAAGATTTTTTATCTCAAGAAATCTCTTCCTTTATAATCGATAGTAGAAAAGCAAAAACAAATTCCTTTTTTATCCCTTTAAAAGGAAACAATGTAGATGGACACAACTTTATATCTGATGCTTTGAAAAAAGGAGCCACAGGTTTTTTCTCTCAAAAAAAGGTTCAAGAAAAAAATGGTATTTTAGTAAATGATACATATGAAGCCTTAGTCAAGATTGCAAAATATAAAAGGCAAAAATTTTCTACTGTAATAGGTATTACAGGGACAAGTGGAAAAACAACTACAAAAGAAATTTTAAAACTTTTACTTTCTCAATTTTCTTCTGTTTCAGCAACAGAAGGAAACTATAATAATGAGATTGGACTTCCTTTAACTTTAGCTAATGCTCCAGACTCTAAAATATCTATTCTTGAAATGGGAGCCGGAAAAGTAGGAGATATAAAATATTTATCTGAAATTGCTGAACATGATATAGGAGTTTTAGTTTCTGTAGGGCACGGACACACAGAAAAATTTGGTTCTTTTGAAAATGTAATACAAGGAAAAGGAGAGATTTTTATTAATCCAAAATATAATGTCCTTCCAGACAATCTCTTATCCTTTTATAAAGATATTTTAAAAGATAAAAGGTTTTTAACATTTGGATTAAATGGAGATATAAAAATTTCAAATATAAAATTAGTAAAAGGTGGAACAGAAGGCATTATAAGTTTCAAAAACAAACAGCTTAAGCTCATTATACCTTTATATAACAAAGCTATATTTTTTAATATCGCAGCAGCTGTTGGAGTAATAGATTTTTTAGGAGAAGACCCATTCAAACATATTAAAGTTTTAGAAAATTTTTCTCCTCCACAAGGAAGAGGAAATATAATAAAGAAAAAAAACATAGTCTTTATAGATGACACATATAATGCAAATCCTTTATCTGTTGAAAATGCTTTGAAAACTCTTTCTGAATTAGAAGGATTAAAAATAGCTGTTTTAGGAGATATGTTAGAGCTTGGCAAATACTCAAAACAGCTTCATGAAAAGATAGGAGAAATAATAGAAAAAGAAAAAATAGATTATGCTTTTTTTCTTGGAAAAAATATGAAATATGCTTTTCAAAAAACTAAAAAAGGTTTTTATTTTGAAGAAAAAGATAAATTAATTAAAAAATTAGAAAGTTTTATAAAAGATAAAAATGCTATTGTTTTAGTTAAAGGCTCTCGTGGTATGAAAATGGAAGAAATCATAGAGTATTTTAATAACTAAATTTTGCTTTCATCTTTTAGTAAAATAAATATCTATATCAAAATTTCTTTTAGGAAATATCATGAGAGAAAAACTGCTTTTTTATTTTTTTATATTCTTTATATTTTCCATATCATTTGCTAATGAAAAAGTTAAAATAAAAGAAGTAAATATTAACATTCAAAGAGAAATTATTCCTTTAGTAGAAATAGAGAAGGAAAAAGAAAAGGAAGAAAACTCTTTAAAAGAAAAAAAAGTTTTACAAAAGATAGAATCTAAAATTCCTTTACTAAATTTTCCTTTCAATAATGATTTAACTGAAAAAGTAAAAAAACAGATTTATGATTATCTTATTCCTGTTGTTGGAGATGAAGCCCTTATTGAATTTAAATCTAATTATGAGATTGGTATTAATGATGGAAGAATATTTTCTATAAAGCTTTATTCTTACGAATATTATTTTGGAGCAGCCCATGGAAACAGTGATATTTTTGCAATAAACATAGACTTAAAATGTAAAAGATTTATAAAATTTTTTGATATCTTTGCAGAAAAAAAACATATATACGATGAAAAAACAAAAACATATAAAGAGATTTTTCCTTTAGAAGAAATAAAAAAAATTTTAAAAGAAAAAATAAAAAATCATTTAAAGTGTGATATTTTTGAAGAAGAATTTAATAAATGCTCTTATATACCTCAAATTTTTTTAAAAAAAGAAGGAATAGAATTTATATTTCCTAAATATGAGATAACAGCAGGAGCTTGCGGTAGCTTTGGTTTAGAAATCCCCTACAAAGAGTTAAAAATTTATATGAGAGATGATATAGATTTTCTTAAGTTTTAGATTGCTCTTCTTTATTTTGTTTCTCCAAATATTTTTTGTATCTTTCATCTTGTTGAGTATGTTTTTTCATATACTTAAAAACCCAGATAAGAATACCAATAGCTATAGTCCAACCTATAAAATGGATAATACCTTGCATTGCTGTATAATGCTCTTCAGACATATTAACTCTTCCAGCATAAGGCTCCATAGCATATACAGTTTGTGAAAAAACTTTTAAAATTTTATCGATAATAGCTATTAAAATTTCCATTATGTCCCTCTTTAGATGTTTTTAATTATTATATTCAAAAACCCTTATGACTGTGGTCATTGCTTGAAAATTTAATTCAATTAATTATACTTCATTAAGAAAATGTAAGAAAATAGGAGGATTTTATGGCTTTACAAGGTGTAATGGACACCCTCAAACATGCTTCTTTGGAAGAGATTGGTGTTAGTTTTTCTCTTGCAGATATTTTAAGGGATATAAGAATAGATGGAAATAATGTTTATTTAAAGCTTTTTTCTCCATCTGAAAAATATCATGAATATTTAAAAGAAAAGGCTGAAACAGTATTAAAAAATATAGGTGCTGAAAAGGTAGAAGTTGAGTTTACAGATGAGCCTCCAAAACAGCAGCAACCGCCACAGCCTCCTCCAACAGCTCAGCAGAATCCTTTTGAAAATAGAAGAAGAATTCCAAATGTTAAAAAGGTTATAGCTGTTGCTTCAGGAAAAGGAGGAGTTGGAAAATCAACCGTTGCTGTCAATCTTGCAGCAGCTTTAAAGAAAATGGGATATAACGTTGGATACCTTGATGCTGATATGTATGGACCATCAGGTCCTACAATGCTTGGTGCAAAAGACAAACAGGTTTTAGCAAAAGAAGGAGATATTCTTATTGCTCCAGAAAGCCACGGTATAAAAATTATGTCTATAGGTCTTTTACTACCTTCTGAGGATACTCCTGTCATATGGAGAGGTCCTGTTTTATTTAAAGCGTTAACCCAGTTTTTATTTGATATAGATTGGGGAGAAGAAGGTCTTGATTTTCTCATTATAGACCTTCCTCCAGGGACAGGAGATGTTCAGATAACCCTTGGACAGACAGCTGAGATAGATGGAGCTGTTATTGTTACAACCCCTCAAGATGTTGCTTTAATAGATGTTAAAAAAGGAATTCAGATGTTTAATGAAGTTCAGATTCCTGTTGTAGGAATTGTTGAAAATATGAGCTATTTTGTATGCCCAGATAATGAAAAGAAATATGAAATATTTGGACCTTCAAAAACAGAAGAAATAGCAAAACAGTATAATACAGAAGTTTTAGGAAAGATACCTATAGAACCAAAAGTTGCTGAGTTTGGCGATTTAGGTATTCCTATCGTTTTAGCAAAAGAAGATTCAGATTCTGCAAAAGCATTTATGCAGGTTGCAGAAAATCTAATAAGAAAACTAAGTCAGTAAGGAGGCTTTTATTATGATTGAAACAAGAGGAATTGTATATGTAGACCATCTTGCTACAACGCCAGTTGCAGAAGAAGTTATAGAAGCTATGATGCCTTATTTTAGAGAAAAATTTGGAAACCCAACATCTTTACATAAACTTGGTGTTGAAGCAAAAAAAGCTATAAATAGAGCTAGAGAGCAAGTAGCAGAGCTTATTGATATAGGAAGGCCTGAAGATATTGTTTATACTTCTGGTGCTATTGAAGCTAATAACCTTGCTATAAAAGGATATGCAAAAGCTCCCGGAATAACAAGAAGAGGAAAACATATTGTTGTTTCTGCTATAGAGCATCACTCTGTTTTACATTCATGTAAAACTCTTGAAAAGGAAGGATTTGAAGTAACATATCTTCAACCAGATGAGTATGGAATAATACATCCAGAGCAAGTAGCAGAAGCTGTAAGAGAAGATACAATTCTTGTTTCTATTGGATATGCAAATAGAGAAATAGGAACTCTTCAAGATATACCTTCTCTTGTTGCAGCTGCTAAAGAGAAAAATCCAAGGGTTGTTTTCCACTCTGATATAGCTGCAGCTGTAGGTCATACTCCTGTTCATGTTGAGGAATGGGGACTTGATATGGCTTCTTTTACAGGACATTATTTCTATGCCCCTAAAGGAGTTGGTGGTCTTTATGTGAAGAAAGGAGTAAGGCTAAAGCCTCTAATAGAAGGAGGTATTCAGGAAGGAGGTAGAAGAGCAGGAACAGAGCCAGTTCCTTTAATAGTTGGAATGGGAGTAGCTGCAGAACTTGCTATAAAAGAGATGGACGATAGGGTAAACAGACTAAAAGCTCTAAGAGATAAACTTAAAAAAGGCATAGAGGAAAAAATTCCTTATATAAAATTTACAGGCCATCCAGAAAAAAGACTTCCTAACCATCTTTCTCTTATTGTTATGTATATTGAAGGAGAAGCAATGCTTCTTATGCTTGATATAAATAAGACATATGCTGCTTCAGGTTCAGCATGTGTTTCTTATGCATTAAAACAGTCTCATGTTTTAGCTGCTATAGGTGTAGAAAAAGAAGCATCTAACGGTTCTATCGTATTTTCTCTTGGAAGAGAAAACACAGAGGCAGATATAGATTATATTCTTGAAACATATCCAAAGGTAATAGAAAGACTCAGAGAAATCTCTCCATTTGGACCTGAAAACTGGGACCAGTTTACAAAGAAAGCTGATAAATATAAAAACGTAAGCAACAAATAAAAAAGGGGCTTTAAAAAGCCCCTTTTTAGTATATTAAAGCAGTTAAGAAATAATCTAAAATCAGAACTAAAACAGAAGAAACAACAACAGCTGTTGTTGTAGATTTTCCAACTCCTTCAGCACCACCTTTTGTAATATATCCAAAATAGCAGGAAACAGTCACTATTATTATTGCAAAACCAATAGATTTATAAAGGCCGCCTAAAATATCATGAAGCTCTGTTAAATCTTTCATTTTTTCAATAAAAAGATAAGGATTTATAGAATAAAGCTGCGTTCCGACAAAATATCCTCCTAAAATACCAGAAGCATAAGAAAGAATAACCAAAGAAGGAACCATTACAAGAGCAGCTATAAGTCGTGGTGATATGAGGTATCTAATAGGGTCTACAGCAAGAACCTCTAAAGCGTCTATTTGTTCTGTTATTCTCATAGTTCCTATATTTGCTGCAATAGCTGAACCAGAGCGAGCTGTAACAAGGAGAGCAACTAAAACTGGTGAAAGTTCTCTTGCTAAAGAAAGAGAAACTAAAGCTCCAATTAAAAATTCAGCATTAAACTTATGAAATGTAGGATAAGTCTCTACTACTAAAACTCCTCCTGTAAAAAAACCTGTTATTGCAATAAGAGGTGCTGCTGTAACACCTATCTCATACATATATTTCAAAATATGTCTTGGTTTAGGAGGAGATTTTATAGAAATCCACAAAGCCTGTAAAAATAAGAGAGTTGCACTTCCTACATGCTCTACAAATTTTTTAAACTTTTCCATTTATAAATCCGCTATATCCTCATCAAATTCTAATAAATCTAAATTATCACTTACTTCTTCAATTTCAAAAGGAGGTTCATCAATTATATCATCTGTTTGTGTAGTATCTTCATAATCACTTTTAGCTAAGTTTTCAAAACGTGTAATATCTTTAATAAATGCAAGATTTACAACTCCTGTAGGACCATTTCTTTGTTTCGCAATAATAATCTCAGCTAGACCTTCTTCTTCAGGGGTAGGATTTTTCTTATAATACTCAGGTCTATGTATAAACATAACAAGGTCTGCATCTTGCTCTATGCTGTTGTGAACAATAATATCATTTGCGATAAAGTTATGTGTTTCTTCAACAGTCATATCATATACATCTTCTTCGCCCAACTTTCTTATCTCTACTATTTCATCCCAGAAAATATCTGAAGTGGCAAGTTGATGAAGTTCTATTGCACTAAGAATATGAGCTATTTTTAAAAGCTTTTCTCTAGATATAGAGTATTTAAACAAATTGGAGCTGTAGTAAGAAATTCCTAATTTTTTTGAAAATTCCCTCCATGAAATTCCGTAAATTTCTTTGAATCTTTTTATATAAAGATTCCATACTTCCCTTGGAATTGTATCTACATTAGGATTTCTCTTTTTATCTTTTAGTAAATTTAGAATTTTATCGCTATCGTTGCATTTTTTTCCAAAACACCCAATTTCTTCTAAAAATATACTTTGATCTCTTGAACCATAAATATAAATATTAAAAGAAGGTCTGTATCTTTCTTTTTGAGATACTTTGATTCGTGGCAAAATACCAAATCTAAGTAGAAGGTGATATATCTGGTATGCAAGTTTTCTGCTGGTGGTTGAATAGTAAATAGAAACTATCCCTGATTTTCTATTAAAATAAATACAACCATCTGTTGCCCATAAATGTTTTAAAAATAAAGCTATATTATCTTTTGATAAAGAAAATATAATTTCTGGAATTTCTTTTTCAAAAGAATGAGCTCTTTTGATTCCAAGTTTCTCAAACCATAGTGTTATTGGATGTTTTTTTCCTTTTGTTAATTTATAAGGAGATGGGAAGTAAACGTGAAACCAGCTATTTTGCTTTATTATCCTTGGCTTTATATCAAATAACTTTTTTGCTATATCAGCAACAATGTTTATATTTTCTATATCTTTTGATGTGTAATGATAAGGCTGTCTTGGGAGAATACAGCCATCTCCTATAAGATGTGCCAGTAATATTATTTCTTTTTCATCTAAATTACCACCTGAACCAGTATTAATAATCCTAGGTACAGCTATTTTATCCCCAACTTTAAGTTTATCCAGTCTGTACCATCCATCTATTTTGTAAAAAGGATGATTCGCTGATGCTTTTATTTCTCTTCCAGACTTTGTTTTTAGAAGATAAACTACTTTCTTACCTGAGTAGAAAACCTTTGAGACAAAAGATTTTCTTATTTTTAAATTTTTATCCATTGATAAAGTATAAAACTGTTTATCAATCATCTCTTTTATAGGTTTTAATATTCCTGTATCTGCATCTATTATAAGAGTATCTCCTGTTAAACAGCCACTTTCTCTAAGGTCTGCAAGTTGGGGTCTTTTATCTGAGCGAAGTTCAGCCTGACGAGACAGCTGGGCAAGGGCTAAAACAGGAATAGAAAGTTCTTTTGCAATAGCTTTTAGTCCCCTTGATATTTCTGCAACTTCTTGCTGACGGTTTTCTGTTCTTCTATGAGAACGCATAAGCTGAAGATAGTCTACTATAATAAGCTGAATATCTTTTTCTTTTTTTAGTCTTCTTGCTTTTGCCCTTAAGTCAAGAATAGATAAAGAGGCTGTATCATCTATAAAAATAGGTGCAGATGAAAGCTCTACAGAGACTTCAGCAAGTTTTTCCATTTCTTCTGAGCTTAAAAATCCTGAACGAACTTTTTTTAAAGGAACTTTTGCTTCTAAAGATAGAAGTCTCATAGCTATTTGTTCTTTAGACATTTCAAGGGAGAAAAAAACAGCAGGATACTTTTCTACAACAGAAACATTATGAAGAATAGAAAGTGCAAAAGAAGTTTTTCCCATTGCAGGTCTTGCTGCAATGATTACTAAATCTCCTGGGTGAAAACCTGTTGTAAGTCTGTCTAAATCATAAAAACCAGATGGTATACCTGTAACAACAGTTTCTTTTTTTGAAAGCTCATTTATTATATTAAGAGTATCTTTTATAACATCCTTCAGCTCATAATAATGGGAAATTGTCCTTTCTTCATTTATCTTGAAAATCTGACTTTCTGCTTCTTCTATAAGCTCATTAACATCTTTATACTGTTTTGATTTTTGAATAATATTTTGAGCAATTTGTATAAGGTTTCTTACAATGGCTTTTTCTTTTACCTGCTTTGCAACAGTTTCTACTGTAGAAGAAGGGGCAGCATCATTTAAGACAAGAGCTAAATATCCTTCTCCCCCTACAGTTTCAAGTTTTCCTTTTGAATCTAGATAGTTTTTTACAATAAGAAAACTAGGTATTTCACCTTTTTCTGATAATTCTATAATAGCTTCGTATATAATCTTGTGTTTTATATTATAAAAATCTTCAGGTTTTAGTATATTTATAACTAAATCTACAACAGAAGGGTCTAAAAGTATTGCTCCTAAAACAGCTCTTTCTGTCTGGTCATCATGAGGAATAATAACATCTATATCAGACATACAAACTCCATTTTACCTTTGATTTCACTTTTTGAGAAAATTACTTAATAAGCAAAGTTTAAAATTTTAATTTAATTTTTTCTGAAAATACTTACAAAGAATTATTATAATTATATCTTATGTTTAAAAGAGTTCTTATTTTTCATTTGTTGCTTTTTAATATAAGGATTTTATACGTATTATCAACCTATATAGCCCTTTC
>JAADDV010000154.1 GCA_013153795.1 Aquificota bacterium
TTCCCCTGCTTTTAAGCTTTTTTCATCAGGGACAGGATGAGACCCTTGCATAACAGAAATTTTTTCAAGATTTTCTACATAGTTACAAACAACTATACCTTCTTTTATTCTTTCTCTTAATTTTTTTTCTAAAGCTTTTGCCATTTCAATAGAGGCTTTTCCACTTCCAAAAATATAGATTTTTTCAGGGATATTAAATGTTTGATTTTCTATTTTTAGAAAATCTTTTTCTATATTTAAAATAGAAGGAATAAGATTTTTAGGATGCACTGATTTTATCGATGATAAAAATAAAGAAAGAATAAAATCTTTATAATTCATTTATTCCTCCAGAAAAGTATAAACAAAGAAAGCCAGTTTATTCTGAAATAAGATTTAAAACAGTCTGATTCCAGCCTTTACTTCCAGAAAATTTAGATTTTATAAGATTTGGAAGAAATATATCTTCATAGCTTCCATCTTCTTTCATTATCAAAACAGGAATATCTACCATTTTTAACATAGGAATATCATTTTTACTGTCTCCTATTCCTACTGTTTTTATATTTTTCCACGAATTTGTTTTGAAGATTTCTTTTACTTTAGAAACTGCTTTACCTTTATCCTGCTCTTTCCCAATAAGATGATAAAATCTTCCTCCTTTTGTTATTTTTAAACCAAAGTTTGAAACTTTTTTTTCTATTTGAGGAATAAGACTTTCATCTTCTATTATAAATGGCTCTGAAAATTCTCTTTGCTTTGCAAGGTTTGCTTCTTCTAAAGAAAGACCTGTTAGATAAGAAATTTCTTCTACAGACATATCTCCAAAACCTTTTATAGGATAATCTTTCTTCAAATTTTTAAAAATTTCTCTTATATACCTATAATCTTTTCCAATTTTTACTACAGTGTATTTATCAACTTTCTCTCCTCTTATATAAAAATCTCTATAATTTTCTGGGAAAAAGATTGCTGCTCCATTTTCGATAATAAAAGGTTCATTTAAAGAAAGTTCTTTTAAAAGCTCTTCTACTTCAGCTCTTGTTTTGCTAGTAGTTATTATTAAAGGGATGTTTTTTTCCTTTATTTTTTTTAATGCAGGAATTGCATCTTTATAAGAATAATCAGAGTGGTTTAATAAAGACCCATCTAAATCTGTAAAGATAATAAGATTTTTTTTATTCAACAGGAATCCACCCATTTTCTACTTTTATAAACTTTGCTTTTTCTTGTAAAGTGCATCTATCTTCACCTTCTAAAATTTCAGGACATTGAATAGAAACAAGAAGAAGCAACGTTGTATAAGGAAGAGTTTTCAAGGGATTATTTAATTTTTTTATATTCCTTAATTTATCTATATCTAGAACTAAATCAAACTGATATTCTACTATATAATAACCATCTTCAGTTGTATAGCCATTTAATCTTTTAAAATTTTCTATTTTTCCTATTTTAGAGTATCTTTTTTCAATATATTTTATTATTTCCTCATCAGGAGGTTTATCTCCACAGGACAAAATAGAAAATGCAAATAAAAGAAAAAATGTAAAGAAAAAAACTTTTTTCATATCTTTTGCCCTTATCTAGAGATAATATTTTGTAGAAAGATTTTTCTCAAGATTTTCATAAATATCAGGATTTGTATCTAGATAATTTTTTACTTGTTGGACATCTTTGTCTCCTCTACCTGAAAGGTTTATTACAACGATGCCTTCTTTTCCTATTTCTTTGGCTATCTCAACTCCCTTTATTATGGCATGGGAGCTTTCTAAAGCAGGTATTATACCTTCAGTCCTTGAAAGAAGTAAAAATCCTTCTAAAGCTTCTTCATCTGTAGCTGTTATATATTCAGCTCTTCCTATTTCTTTTAAATGTGCATGTTCAGGGCCAACTCCTGGATAATCAAGTCCAGCTGAAATAGAGTGAGTTTGTTCTATCTGTCCCCACTCATTTTGTAAAAAGTAAGATTTCATTCCATGGAGAACACCTACTGAACCTCCATTTATACTTGCTGCATGTTGTCCTGTTTCTATTCCATATCCTGCAGCTTCAACACCTATAAGTCTTACATTCTCATCTTCTATAAAAGGATAAAACATTCCAATTGCATTACTTCCACCACCTACACAGGCAACAACTGCATCAGGAAGTCTTCCTTCTATTTCTATAATCTGCTCTTTTGTTTCTTTTCCTATTACAGACTGAAAATCTCTCACAATAACAGGGAAAGGATGAGGTCCTAGTGCCGAACCTATGACATAATGAGTTGTTTTTACATTTGTAACCCAGTCTCTTAAAGCTTCATTAACAGCATCTTTTAATGTCCTACTTCCTGATTTTACAATTTCTACTTTTGCTCCTAAAAGTTTCATTCTAAAAACATTTAACGCCTGTCTTTCTGCATCTTCCTCACCCATATAAACAACACACTCTAAACCAAATAAAGATGCTGCTGTAGCAGTAGAAACCCCGTGTTGACCTGCTCCTGTTTCAGCTATTATTCTTTTCTTTCCTAGTTTTTTTGTAAGAAGAACCTGACCAAGAGTATTGTTTATTTTATGAGCTCCTGTATGAAGAAGGTCTTCTCTTTTTAAATATATTTTTGCTCCACCTACTGCTTCTGTAAGTCTATGGGCATAGTATAAAATAGATGGTCTTCCTGCATATTCTTGCAGATAATAAACAAGTTCTCTTTGAAAATCTCCATCTTTTTTTATTTTCTCATACTGTTCTTCAAGCTCTTCTAAAGCTGGAATTAATGTTTCTGGTAAGAATTTGCCTCCAAACTCTCCAAAATATCCTCTTTCATCAGGATATTTATAATTCATTTTTTCTCCTTAATAATTTCATTTACATTTAATATCTTACATTAACTGTTCTTCTTCTAAATCTGTTTAAATTAACAAAATTACCTTCACAGTCTATATCAGGGGCTGTTCCTCTAACAAAAAGAATATATCTACCTGGACATATTTCATTTGCTATTAAATTTGTGTGAGGGTCTATAGGGACATAAACAACACCTCTAGGAAGAGGAAAATTTCTTACTTTTTTACCAGCATGAGCAGAAGCCATGAAATCTATCCAGATAGGAAGAGCTGCTGTTGAACCTGTCATTCGTTTTCCTATTCTCTTTTTAATATCATAGCCTACCCATACAGCTGTTGCTAGTTGGGTAGAAAATCCTATAAACCATGCATCTGTATAGTTATTTGTTGTTCCTGTTTTTCCAGCTACAGGAAAACCAAGTCTTCTAGCTTTTTTTCCTGTCCCTTCCTTTATTACTCCTCTCAATAAATCTACTACTATTGCATTTTCTTCTTCAGGAATAATCTGAATACATAGTGGCTTGTGTTCATATACTACATTTCCTTCCTTATCTACAACTTTTTCTATAAAATAAGGTTCACATCTGCTTCCTTGATTAGCAAAAGTTGAATAAGCTGAAGCCATTTCTAAAGGAGAAATATCAGCACTACCTAAAACTAAAGAAGGAACAGGTGGTAAATAAGATTTTATTCCAAGTTCTTTAGCAAATCTAATAACGGGTTTTATTCCAATTTTCATAAATAGATTTACAGAAGCTGCATTTAAACTTCTTGTTAAAGCATATCTTAAAGTTACATCTCCTCTATATTCATGGTCATAGTTTGAAGGAAGCCATTCTTCTTTCTTTTCTGGGTCCCAAATAGGAAGAGGCTCATCTTTTATTCTAGTTATTTGTGTATATCCTCTCATTATTGCTTTAGCATACACAAAAGGCTTGAAAGAAGAACCTACCTGTCTTTTTGCTTGAACAGCTCTGTTAAATTTAGATTTTTCAAAATCATATCCACCAACAACGGCTCTTATAGCGCCTGTTTTTGGGTCTATAGAGATTAAAGCACTTTCAAGATATGGAACAAATTCAAATTGATTATCTTTAATATATCTTACATATACAGGTAATCCTATTCTAAGATATCTTCTATTTCCTCTATATATGAAATATCCTTTATGCTCTCCTACTGTTATCCAGATTTTTCTTTTTTCTATCTTTTCAATAATACCTAAATAAATTTTTTCTGATTTTAATTTATCAATTTCTTGGTCTTGATACATTTCTTTTAGCTTTTCTATTTCTTCCTGAGACATTTTAGGAAATCCAACTTTTGCTTGAAGCCTTTCAAGATGGTCTTTTACCACCATTGAAGCTGTAATAAGAAGATTTTTATCTACAGTTGTATAGATTTTATATCCACCTTTATAAAGTTCATCTAAACCAAAATGTTCTTTAAACCATTTTCTAACCATTTCTGTAAAATAGTCTTTTACTTGTTCTTTGTCTTCTTTATACTTTCTTAAAACAATTGGCGTATCCCAACATCTTTTAGCTGTTTGAAAATCTATATATCCATCTTCAAGCATTCTTTTTATTACTAAATTTCTTCTTTTAGTTGCAAGGTCTATATTCTTATAAGGGTCATATCTACTTGGAGCTTTTGGGAGAGCTGCTAATGTTGCACCTTCACAAACATCTAGCTGCCATACATGTTTTCCAAAATATGTCCTTGCTGCTGCTTCTATACCATAAGCTCCATGTCCTAAATATATTTGATTAAGATACATTTCTAAGATTTTGTCTTTTGGATAAACTTCATTTAGCTTTATGGCAAGAAGCATTTCTTTAAATTTTCTTGAAAAACTTTTCTCAGGAGTTAGAAAAAGATTTTTGATTAGTTGCTGGGAAATTGTGCTACCACCAGCAACAATACGCCCTTCTGAAAGATTTTGAATAGCTGCTCTAAATATTCCTGCTATATCTATTCCTGAGTTTTCATAAAATGTTTTATCTTCTATAGCAACAAAAGCATCTCTTACATATTTAGGAATTTTATCAATAGATACATAATATCTATTTTGAATAAAAAACTTTGTTAAAACTTTTCCATTAATATCATATACATATGATACTTCAGCTGGTTCCCATTCTTCCAATTTCCTTACATCTGGTAAATTTTGAGAATTTTTCTTAACAAAAAGAAATACAAAAACAGATAAACTACTTAGTAAAAACACAAATATAAATAAGAAGAAAAATTTAATATATCTAAACAACTTTCCTCCGTATATATCAGTTATGATTTATGTAATAAAATATCCCTATTATATTTTTATTGTAGTTTTAAGAATGCTCTTCAACCCATTTATATGCAAGGTAAGCCATAACAGAAACACCTATAGGAAGTACATCTTCATCTATATCAAATAATGGACTATGAAGAGGAGCTGTTATACCTTTTTTTTCGTTTCTTATGCCTAATCTGATAAATGTTCCAGGCACTTTCATAAGATATTCGGCAAAATCTTCCCCTCCCATACTTGGATTTTCTAGCTCTATAACATTTTCTTTTCCTAATAAGTCTTTCATCATACCTAAAGCAAATTTTGTTGTTTTTTCGTCATTTATTACAGGAGGTGTTCCTTGTTTATATTCAAATTCATATGCTGCTCCATAAGAAAGGGTGACACCCCATATTGTATGCTCCATCCATTTTGGAATCTGGTCTCTAAGTTCAAGACTTAAAGTTCTGACAGTCCCTCCCATTTCTATCTCATCAGGAATTATATTGTCTGCGTATCCTCCTTGTATTCTTCCTATAGTTAAAACAGCTGGATGGAGAGGGTCTACTTTTCTACTTACAATATGATGAAGAGAATTTATAACTTGAGCTCCAACAAGGACAGGGTCTACTCCTAAATGAGGTCTTGAAGCATGAGCCCCTTTTCCTTTTATCTTTATATGAAAAATATCTGAGGAAGCCATCATATGACCTATTCTTGTTCCAACTTTTCCTGCTGGAAGTTCTGGAAACATATGCAATCCAAATATCGCAGAAACATCAGGATTTTCTAAAACGCCTGCTTCTACGAGTTTTTTTGCTCCATCACAATCCTGCCTTTCTTCGCAAGGCTGAAATATAAGCTTTACATTTCCTTGAAGATGGTCTTTAAGCTGAGTTAAAACCTTCGCAGCTCCTAATAAAATAGCTGTATGAGCATCATGACCACAAGAGTGCATAACATTTGGTATTTTAGAAGCATATGGTTTACCTGTTTTTTCCTGCATTGGAAGTGCATCCATGTCTGCTCTTAGAGCAACAGTTACATCATGTTTTCCTTTTATAAGACCGACTACTGCTGTTGTTCCTCCAAATCCTTCTATAACCTCATCTACACCAAATTCTCTTAACTTTTCTGCCACAAATTTAGCCGTTTTTTCTTCCTGAGCTGAAAGCTCAGGATACATATGAATATGTCTTCTCCAATTTATAACTTCATCTTTTATTGCATTTGATAATTTTTTAATTTCTTCTTTTGCATTTATATGAACAGACATAAAAAACTCCTTTGATTTAATTTTTTATAAAAATTATACTAAATTAGTTATTGCTTACTTTTTATGATTTTCTTTCATTTTTAATAAATTAGATTAGAAATAAACAAAAAATATTTCAAAAACAGGGGATTACAATGAAAATCTTAAAATATTTTTTCATAATTTTAGCTCCTTTATGGATAATAGGTATTTCTACAAGAATAGTTTTTAATGAATGGTTTATAGATTATGAATACAGCAAAAAAGATTTTCCCAAAGATAGATGGAATTTAGACGATGAATATAGGAAACATCTAGCAAAACTAGGACTTGAAGCTGTTTTATCTGAGGAGGGATTAAAAGAATTTTCTGAAGCTAAGCTTCCAAATGGAGTTAAAGCTTTTAGAGAAAAGGAAATAAAACATATGAAAGATGTAAATAAATTTTTAAAATTCTTTTTTCCTTTAACATATCTAGCTTTTTTTATATGGTTTTTAGGTTTCTTTCTTTGGAAAGATAGTTCATATCTTATTTATTCTGGAGTTTTTACAATATTTTTAATTGTTTTTATAGGTAGTTTGATTATCATTTTTTATGAAGAAGCTTTTGCCTTTTTCCATGATACTGTTTTTGGAAGAAATACTTGGCGTTTTCGACAAACAGATACTTTATTAAGAATATATCCAATGAAATTTTGGTTTGATGGGACTGTTTTTGTTATAGGTTTGTCTTTATTTATTTCTTTAGGATTGATAGGAATAGGAATATTAAGGAGAAAACTTTTTGAAAAGGGGCTTTAAAGCCCCTAATTTTATTCTAAAATTTCAAGAACTGCTCTTTTATTTTGTTTTCGTGCTACAGCAGCTAAAAGAGTTCTAATAGCTCTGGCAGTTCTTCCCTGTCTTCCGATAACTTTTCCAAGGTCTTCAGGCGCTACTTTCAGTTCGATAACTGTTGTTTTTTCCCCTTCAATTTCTCTTACTTCTACTTTGTCTGGATGGTCTACTAAAGATTTTGCTACAAATTCTACCAGTTCCTGTAATTTGCTCATCGGTTTTCCCTCCGTCTTAGATTTTCAGTTTCTCTGCTACTATTTAGCAGTTTGTTCTTCAAAACCAAACTGTTTGAGTATTTTTAAAACTCTTTCTGTTGGTTGTGCTCCTTTTGCGAGCCACTCTTTAGCTTTTTCTACATTTATATTCCCAGTTTTTAAAATAGGGTCATAAGTTCCAATATAGTCAATATATTTAGATTCTCTAGGTGCTCTACTGTCCATAACAACCATTCTGTAAACAGGATGCTTCTTTCTACCAGCTCTGGAAAGTCTTATTCTTACCAAGTTCTAAATACCTCCTTTATCCTTTGGTTTTGGTTTAAAATGGTAATTTTGGCATATTAAACGGAAGTTTCATTTTACCAGATTTTTTTATTTTTTTCATCATTTTTTTCATTTCTTTATATTGTTTTAAAAGTTTGTTAACATCCATTATAGTTGTTCCACTTCCTCTAGCAATTCTTCTTTTTCTACTGCCGTTTATTATATGCGGATTAGCTCTCTCTTCAGGAGTCATTGAGTTTATAATAGCTTCAATTTTTATAAATTGTTTTTCATCTACCTTTAAATCTTTAATTTTTGCCCCTACACCAGGAATCATTTTAAGTAAATTTTCTATTGGACCTAAGCTTCTTATCATTTGAAGCTGTTCTTTAAGGTCGTCTAAGGTAAATTCTGCACTCATTACCTTTTTAGCCATTTCTTGGGCTTTATCTTCATCAATAGCAGCCTGCATTTTTTCCATTAATGTTTGGATATCACCAAGCCCCAAAATTCTTTGGGCTATTCTATCTGGATGAAACTGCTCAAAATCTTCTATTTTTTCACCAGTTCCTATGAACTTTATTGGAACACCTAGGACTTTTCTAACTGATAGTGCTATACCACCTTTTGCATCACCATCTAGTTTTGTAAGGATTACTCCTGTAAGACCAAGTCTATTATGAAACTCTTCTGCTGTGTTTATTGCATCTTGACCTTGCATTGCATCAGCAACATAAAGAATTTCTGTTGGATGAACTTTCTCTTTGATTTTTGCAAGCTCATCCATTAACTCTTCATCTATGTGAAGACGTCCTGCTGTGTCAAGAATAATATGTGAAAGACCTGATTTTTTAGCCTCTTCTATAACTTTTTCTGTAAGTTTTACAGCATCTTTTTCTGATTCATCTATAAAACATGGAACACCAATACTTTCTGCAAGGGTGCAAAGCTGCCTTCCTGCAGCAGGTCTTCTAACGTCAGTTGAAGCTACACCAACAGCATATCCTTTTGATTTTAAGAGTTTTGCCAGTTTCCCTGCTGTTGTTGTTTTCCCTGTCCCTTGAAGACCTACAAGCATTATGATGGTAGGAGGTTTTTCGGCTTTTTCTAAAGGAGCTTCCTCACCAAGAATATTTAAAAGCTCATCATATATAAGCTTTATAACTGTTTCACCGGCATTTAATCCTTTTATTACCTCTTGTCCAACAAGTTTTTGTTTTACATCATCTAAAAACTGCTTAACTACTTCTACATTTACATCTGCTTCTAAAAGAGCTCTTCTTATATCTTTTAGTGCTTCATCTATTGTTTTTTCATCAAGCTTTTTTACTCTTTTTAGTTTTTCTACTACATTGCTAAATTTTTCTGTTAATAATTCAAACACTTTTTATCACCTCTTTTATCTTTTTTAAATTTTTATATTATCATAATAAAATAAAGGACGTTTTGAGGTTTATTTTGAAAAAAATCACTTTTATATTAATCTTTTTTATCTCTTTTTCAACATTAAAAGCTAGTGAAGAAAATTTTTATTCTTTTGCTTTATTTTCTATAGGTTTATCCTTTCTTTTAGACGATGAGGTAAAAGAATTTGTAAACAGTAATAGAGGAGAAACTTTAGATGATTTGACTTCTTTTTTTAATCAATTTGGTTCAGCTAGCTCTATTTTTATCCCAATAGCTAGTTATGGGTATGGAAAACTGTTTGAAAACAAAGTCTTAGAAGAAACCTCAAAAAAAGCTATATTTGCTTCTATCATAGCTGTATCTATAGTATTTCCTCTTAAATACATAACAAAAAGAGAAAGACCAGATAAAACTGATAACTACTCTTTTCCTTCTGGTCATACAGCTCTTTCCTTTGCTATTTTCGGAAGCTATGCAAAAAATATAAAAGGTTTTAAAAAATATCTTTTATATTCAATTCCAGTTATGGTTGGTTTTAGTCGTATTTATAAAAACCATCACTATTTTTCCGATGTAATAGCAGGAGGTTTCATAGGATATTTATCAGTTATTCTTTCTGAAAAGTTTGATAAATTTTCTTTTGAAAGAGTTAAAACTATCCCTTTTTGTGATTGCTCTATTAAAAAAACAGGTTTAGGTATTCAATATTACTTTTAGGGAGAGAGGAAAATGAAGAAAATATTTATCTTTGTTCTTCTTTTAGTTTTTTCAGCACAAATATATGGAGGTGAAAGAGTGATAAAGGAGGTTTTGGAGAATAACGCAACTATTTTATTTAAAGAAACAAAAGGAATGGGAATTATAGCTGGAAGCATTTTTATAAAAGGAGGGTCTATAGAAGACCCTGAAGATAAAAATGGACTTACAAATCTTACTGTTTCAATGTTATTAAAAGGAAGTAAAAATTTTTCTGCCTTTGAGATAAGCAAACATTTTGAAGATAGTGGAGGATATATAGGAACTTCGACTTCAGAAGAATATTCAACAATAGAGTTTGCTTTAAGAACAGATGATTTTATAAAAGCTTTAAAAATTATAAAAGATATTTTTGAAAATCCTCTTTTTCCAGAAGATAAATTAGAAATAGAGAAAAGAAATATTATTGCAGCTTTAAAAGCTAAAAAAGAAGAAGGGTTTTCTTATGCTTATGATAAGCTAAGAAAAGAAAT
>JAADDV010000110.1 GCA_013153795.1 Aquificota bacterium
TGTTTTAAAAGGAAGTCTTACTAGCTTATACCCATATCTGAAAATCTTAGAAATAATAAATATAGGAAAATCAGTAAGCTTTGGTCTTGGAAAAATTAATTTGTTTTAAAATATAAAAGAGATATTATAAATTTATGATAAATTTCAGTTTTTCTATAAAGAAATCTAAGTTAGTATTTATTAACAAAACTTAAAAGGAGGTTAGAAGATGAAAAAAATTTTGGCAGCTGGCTTAGTATCTGCTCTTATTTTTGGTGGTGCTATAGCAAGTGAGCATGAACATGAGGATATAAAAGAGGAAGTTGTAGAAATTGGACAAAAAGCTTCTAAAAAGCTTTTAAAAACTCTTGTTTCTGAACTGAAAAAAGCAATGCAAGAAGGAGGTCCTTATAAAGCTGTTGAGGTTTGCTCTCAAAAAGCTCTTAAACTTACAGAAAAAGTTGCAAAAGAAGAAGGAGTTGAAATAAAAAGAACTTCTTTCAAATACAGAAATCCTAAAAATGCTCCAGATGAATATGAAAAAGAGGCTTTAGAGTATTTTGAAAAAGCATTAAAAGAAAAAGGACAGCTTCCTAAATACTATGTTCAAAAAGTAAATGAAAATGAATACAGATACTATATGCCTCTTAAAGTAAAAGCTGTTTGTTTAACGTGCCATGGAGACCCAAAACATATGGATAAAAAACTTCTTGAAAAGATTAGAGCTTTATATCCAAATGATAAAGCTGTTGGATACAAAGAAGGAGATTTTAGAGGGGTTATAAGGGTTTCTATAACAAAAGAAGCTTTAGAAAAACATGAAAAACACGAGAAAGAGGAAAAAGAAGAACATCATCACTAAAAGAAGGCTCCTTAAAGGAGCCTTTTTTAAAAAAGTCTGTCTATATGCTCTATTTCTTCTATATCAAACTGTTTTAGGTATTCCCTAAAAGAAATATCCACAGGGATTCCCTCTCTTTGAAGGATAAAGAAAAATTTCTGAAAAATTTTTTCTCCCTGTTTATCAAGGTCAAAAAGAAGGATAACAAGGATTTTATCTTCTAGTTCCTCCAAAACATCATAAAAACGTTTTCCTTTTAGAGGAAAAATATTTTCAACACCAAAATTTTTAAGAACTTTTACATCTTTTTTTCCTTCAACAAGAATCGAAACGTTTTCTTCTAAAGAAATCTCTACAAGCTTATTTTTCCAGTCTTCTAAGGAAGAAAATTTCATTTTAAGGGATAATTCTTCTTAAGATTGTAACTAATTTTTCTATTATTTTTTTTAAAAGAGATTTATCAACTTCTTGTTCTTCAAATTTATCTCTTACGTATTCTTCTCCTTTTTTCTTTTTTAAATCTTCTGCTATTTCCGTAAATACGTCAAGAGGATTAAAGGGTTTTCTTAAAACTGCTGTTGCTTTCATATGTTTGAAAAAAGCTTCTTCATCCTCCGTAAGCTCTTTAGCAAGAATCACAAAAGGTATTTCTTCAATATTTTCATTTCTTCTCATAAAAGAAAGAATTTCCCATGTTGGCTGTCCATTAAGACGAACTTCTGCAACAATTCCGTCTATATCTTTTCTATGTTCTAAAAGCATTTTTGCTTCATTAATATCTGATACTTGAATAACTTCTGAACTACTAAATTGAGCAACCTCTTGTAAAATTCTATAAGTTTCTATATCATCATCTAATAAAAGTATCTTCATATTTCAAACCTTACACAAATTTTATTTCAGGAAGTTTATCTATAAAGCCTTTTTCATAAGCTTCTTTTAAAAATAGCTCTATAGCTTTTTTTCCCCTTTCTCCATAGTCAACTGTTAAATCATTGACATACATACCAATAAACTTATCTGCTTTGTCTTTTGTCATTCCTCTAGCATATTTCAAAGCATATTCTACTGCTTCGTCTCTGTGTTCAAGAGAATATTTAATACTTTCCCTTAAAATCTCAGAAATCTCTTTCATAACCTCTTCCCCTAGGTCTTTTCTAATGACATTTCCACCTAGAGGAAGAGGAAGCCCTCCTGTCCTTTCATACCACCATTTACCTAAGTCAACAATAGATGTTAATCCTTCATCTGCATATGTTAGTTGCCCTTCGTGGATTATAAGCCCTGCATCAACTTTTCCTTCCTTTACTGCTGGGATTATTTCATCAAAATTTATTACCTCATAATCAAAATCTTTTGTTCCAAGATAAAGCTCTAAAGCAAGAAATGCAGAGGTTAATGTCCCAGGGACAGCAATTTTTTTGTTTTTTAGCTCTTCAGGTGAAAAAGGCTCCTTTGCTACAACCATAGGGCCATAGTTATCTCCCATACTTGCCCCACTTGATAAAAGGGCATATTTATCTGCTACATAAGGGAATGCATGAATAGATATAGCAGAAACTTCATAAACTCCTTCTAAAGCTTTTTTGTTCAAGGTTTCTATATCTGAAAGAACATCTATAAACTTATATCCTTTTGTGTCTATCTTTCCTTGGTTTATAGCATAAAACATAAAGGCGTCGTCAGAGTCTGGACTATGGGCTACGTGAATAACCATTTTTTCATCTTTCACACTCATTATTTTCTCCATCTTGGATTTATTATCGTAATAAACATTAACATTTTATAATAACTTGACAGACTTTCCAAAAACCTCAAAATCAGAAAAAGGTTTAGCTTTTATTGTGATTTTCCTTTTTAGGAAAGGATGAAAAAAAGACAAAGAAGAAGCATGAAGCATCTGTCTTTTTACATTTTTTAATAAAGGATGGTCTACTTTTTTTAAACCATAGGTTTTATCTCCAACAATAGGAAAACCTGCCTTTTTAAGATGTCTTCTTATCTGATGTTTTCTTCCTGTTTTTATCTCTACTTCAAAAAGAGAAAAACCATTCCTAGTTTTTAGAGTTTTTATAATACTTTTTGCGTATTTTTTATCTATTGGCTCGTTTATCACTTTTTTCTTAAAGGAAGCTTCGTTATGAGATATTGCTAAATATTTTTTTTCAACCTCTTTTTTGTGCCATAGTTCTTTGAATTTTTCAAAAATTTTGTTGTTTTTTGCAAACAAAAGAACCCCCGATGTTTCTCTATCTAGACGATGAATAGCTTTTATTTTTTGGTCTTTTTTATATTTCCTAAGCAGGTCTTCTACAGAACCTTTTTTATTTTCACTTTCTAAAAAAGGAGGTTTCTGGACAGCAATAATAAACTCATCTTCATAGATAATGCTGTTTTCTATATTCCACTTTGGAGCTGTAAAATCAACAACTTCCACAATATCTCCTTTTTTAAGATTGTGGGTTGCTATCCAGATTCTTTTATTATTAACGAATACATTTTTACTGTCTATTATTTCCTTTGCTTTCTTTTTGGATATTTTAAGTTTTTCTGATACAAATGTTTTTAAATCAGTTTCTTTTTCTACAAAGAACTTTTTCATATTTCTCCTTATTTTAAGTTTTCTAAAAAGGTAAAAATATAAGCTTTAGTTTTTGGAAGTAAGATAACTCCATGTCCAGAACCAGAAACAGTTAGAGCATAACCATTATTAGTCATTCCCATAAGAGTATCAACTGTTTTGTAAGAGCCTAAAGGGTCATTTTTTGAAACAATGTATAAAACAGGATTTTCATAAGATGCTAAAGCTATTTCTACAGCTTCCTTTCCTACTATAGAAATAGAGCCAGGGGATATGCTAACAAGAGCTTTTATGTCCTGAACTGTTACAACAGGGATTATAGATATACCTCCAAGGGAAGCTCCTATAAGGATTATATTATCTAAATCTACTTTCTCATTTTCAGCTACATAATCTATCCAGAGAGATATATCTTCTGGGATTTTTTTAAAGTTTACTTTTTCATTACTTTTTTTGAAAAAATTCATTAAATCTAACGCTGACTTAAAATTTGGCTTAAACACAATTTTGTTTTCTTTTCCATTTTGATAAATAGAAAGTCCATGCCCTCTAAGGTCTATCAAAAGAGTAGCATAACCTTTTTCTCTAAGTTCTTTTGCAAATTCAGACCATATTTTATGGTCAGTCCCAAACTGATGAACAAGAATAACAAGAGGATACTTTTCTTTCTTTTCTTTTGGATACTCAATAAAACCTACAAGTTTAAAACCATCTAAAGATGTAATAGAAACTTCCTTGGCAAAAGAAATTTGGGCTAATAAAATAAAAAGGGAAATAAAGAGTTTTCTCATAAGATTCTCCTCTTGTGAAAGATTTTATACTAAAATTATAATCTTATGTATTAAGAAAAATTCAATTTTTAAAACTCAAAAAATTATAGGAGTTTTTAATGGACGAAAAAATTTTATCTGCCCATGGATTAACAGTTGATGAGTATAAAAGAATTAAAGAGCTTATAGGTAGAGAACCGAACGAAGTGGAGCTTGGCATATTTGGAGCTTTATGGAGTGAGCACTGTTCTTATAAATCATCAAAACCATTTTTAAAGGTTTTTCCTACTGAAGCACCATGGGTTATTCAAGGTCCTGGAGAAAATGCTGGAGTTGTAGAAATAGACGATAAATATGCCGTGGCATTTAAAATAGAGTCTCATAATCATCCTTCATATATAGAGCCCTTCCATGGAGCAGCTACAGGAGTAGGAGGTATTATAAGAGATATTCTTTCCATGGGAGCAAGGCCTGTATGTGCTTTTGATAGTCTTAGATTTGGTGACCCAAGAAAAGATGGAACAAGAAATAATATAAAAGATGCAAAACCTATAGCCCAAGGGGTTGTTAAAGGTATAGGTTTTTATGGGAATTGCATAGGTGTTCCTACAATAGGTGGAGAAGTTGTTTTTGATGAAGTTTACGCAGGAAATCCTTTAGTAAATGCTTTTTGCTTAGGAATTTTAGAAAAAGACAAAATGTACCGCGCTCGTGCAACAAAAATAGGGCAAAAAATGGTAATGGTTGGTTCTGCTACCGGAAGAGACGGTATCCACGGTGCTACAATGGCTTCTGCGGAGTTTTCAGAAGAAACAGAGGATAAAAGACCAAATGTTCAGATAGGAGACCCTTTCTTTGGAAAAAGGCTTATAGAATGCACTTTAGAAGTTATGCAAAAAGGACTTATTGAAGGTTGTCAGGATTTTGGAGCAGCAGGATTAGCAGGTTCTACATCTGAGTTTGGTTCAAAATCTGGAATGGGAGTGAGGGTTTATCTGGAAAATGTTCCCCTTAGAGATGAAAATATGACTCCATATGAAATTTTACTTTCTGAATCTCAAGAAAGAATGCTTTATGCAGTAGATGAAGAAAATGTTGATGAAGTTATAAAAATTGCTAAATGGTATGGACTGGAAGCTGCAGTAATAGGAGAGACAACAGATACAGGAAGAATGGAAGTTTTTTACAAAGGAGAAAAGGTAGCTGACCTTCCAATATCTGCCATTGTTGACGATGCCCCCGTTTATAACAGACCTAGAAAAGAGCCTGAATATCTAAAAGAGACAAGAAAATTTAATCAAAATGACTTACCTAAAGTTGATATAAAAGAAGCCATAAGAAAAGTTTTATCCTCTCCTACTATAGCTAAAAAAGAATGGGTATACAGACAGTATGACCATGAAGTAGGAATAAACACTGTAGTAAAACCCGGAAGTGATGCGGCAGTTTTAAGAATAAAATGGGCTGTTAAACCAGAAATAAACTCAGAAAAAGCTGTTGCTATATCCTCTGATGGAAATGGTAGGTGGGTTTATCTTAATCCTTATGAAGGAGGAAAAAGGGTTGTAGTAGAAGCTGTTAGAAATGTTTATATAACAGGAGCAAAACCTCTTGCTATAACAGACTGTCTAAATTGGGGAAATCCAGAAAATCCAGAAATTATGTGGCAGTTTGAACAAGCAACAAAAGGAATGGCAGATGCCTGCAGAGAGTTAAACACCCCTGTTATAAGTGGGAATGTCTCCCTTTATAATGAAACAGTTTTACCAGATAAAAGAATAAACATATACCCAACTCCTATCGTTGTGGCTGTAGGAGTCTTAGACAAACCAGAAAATGCAATTCCAAGTTTTTATCAGAATGAAGGAGATGTTATTGCAATAGTCGGAGAAGTAGATAAAGAACCTACCATAAATGGCAGTGAGTTTTTAAAGGAAGTCCATGGAATAGTATCTGGAGAAATACCACCTGTTAATTTAGAAGTAGAGAAAAAACTTGCTGAATTCTTTCAAGAAAACAAACATCTTATAAAGTCTGCCCATGATGTTTCAGATGGAGGTCTTATTACAGCTATTCTTGAAAGTGCTTTTTCTGAGGAAAAAACCTTTGGAGTTGATGTATCTATAAACACTCCATATAGAGAAGATTTTGAGCTTTTTGATGAAATGAGAAGTATAATTGTTATTTCTTTAGAAGAAAAAGACCTTAAAGCAGTAAAAGAAGCTGCTCAAAATCTAGGAATAGGATTTAAAACTTTAGGAAGAGTTATTGATAAACCTGTTTTAAAACTAAAAATAAATTCAATAAATATAGAAGAAGATATATCCTCTTTAAGGAATTTATGGGAAAATTCTGTAAGAAAGCTTTTAGATTAAAACCTTAAAATTTTATAAATAAGAATAAAGCTAAGAAAAAGAGCAAAAAAGAATAGGATATCAGCTTTAGTCTCCATCCCAGCTTTTTTAAAAAGAGGGATGCTTACAAGCATCCCTACTAATAAAATACTATAAACAATTTTATGAATCTGATTTTTATAAAAGAGTTGGAGCTCTTCTAAATCCTTAAATATAACCTGTATAGAGATTCTTTCTCTGATAAGGAGCCTGTAGGCGTTTTCCAGCTTAAAAATAGCATAAAAGGCAAGCTCTGCACTATCTCTTACTTCCCCAAGTTTTTCAAGGATATACTCTTTTGTTGAAACTGTGATAAATTTTTTCAATCTTTGAGTAGGATTAAATGTAGGATCAAGCTCTCTAACAGTTCCCTCAAGATTTATAGCAGCTTTACCAAGATATGCTATATCTGTTGGAAGTCTAAGATGATTTGTTCTTACAAACTCAATAATATCAAGAATCATTTCTTTAAGGTCTATCTCTTCAAGTTTTTTATTATGGTATTTTTCCAGGAAAAACTGAAGGTCTGCTTCAAAGTTATTAAAATCTGTGTATGGGGTAAACATGTTAAAACCTTCATAAAACTGAATAGCAAGGTTTATATCTAAGGTCGTAACTGCAACAATATAATCAAAAAAGTATCTTTTCTTTGTTTTTGATAAAAAAGCTACCATTCCATAGTCTACAGCACAAATTCTTCCATCATCTAAAACAAAAAGATTTCCAGGATGAGGGTCTGCATGATATACACCATCTTTGAAAACCATCTTAAAATAAGCATCTGTCAGTTTTTCAGCTAGTTTTTTTAGGTTAAAACCTTTTTGTTTAAGAATTTCTATCTGGGATATTTTTGTCCCTTCTATAAACTCAGTTACAAGAATTTCAGAGCTTGATATATCCTCATAACATTTTGGAACATAAAAATCAGGGTAATCTTTAAAATTTTCTTGAAAGATTTTTATATTTTGGGCTTCTATCTCAAAGTCAGCTTCATTTAAAGTTGTCCTTTTAAACTGGTATATAACACCTTTTATATTAAACTCTTTTACTGTTTTTGAGTGTTTTTCCAAAAAATCTATTATTGTGAGCATAAGCTCAGCATCAAGTTCAATCATTTCTTTAAGATTTGGTCTTCTGACCTTTATAGCTACCTTTTCCCCTGTCTGGAGGTATCCTACATGAACCTGTGAGATGGAAGCAGAAGCTATAGGCTTTGGGTCTATATAAGAAAAAATTTCCCAGAGCTTATCCCCATAGTTTCTTTTTAAAATTTCCTCTATAACATCAAACTCTATAGGAGCTACTTTGTCCTGAAGTTTGATAAGCTCTTGAATGACACTTTGGGGAACAAGGTCAGGTCTTGTACTTAAAACCTGTCCAAGTTTTATGAAGGAAGGTCCCAGCTTTTCTAATGCTTCCCGTATTCTTCTAGGCTGAGCTTCTTCGTCTATCTCAATACCTAAGAGAGCTTTAAAATAGTCATAAGCATTGCTAAATCCAAGTTCTGATAAAGTTTTGCTTATCTGGATAAATCTTTTTGCAAGTTTTATCTTTTTTTTAAACATCTATTCCTTGCTCTTGTAAAAGCTGTTTCATCTGATTTGCAATATTTTGTATTTCCCACTGGGCATGGGGATCTGTTCTTTTTACAATAAAGTCTTTAATCCAGCTTAATGTTCCAGAAACAACAATAGTTGTTTTTCTACCATGGGGAAGTATAAATCTAGCATCTTCCCTTTTTACCTTGCACTTGTAAACAGCATAATCATATACAGCCTCAGCAATCTGGTCTAAATACATAAAAAGAGCTTCCAGTGTCATATTCCCTGGATACGTGGTTATCACTTTTTCTATTCTGTCTAAAACTCTTTTTTTCACATCTTCCTTTATATCCTCAGAACCTTCAAATATATAAGATATAGTCTCTAATATACCTCTAAAACCATAATAAGCAGGGTCAGAGAAAAACTCACAGGTTGCCTCTTTAACAGAAGGAGGGATAATAAGAAGATTTTCATCTTCCTTTACGTATCTCTGGCTTCTCTGGGAGTAGTTTAAGGCTGTATGCCTTACAAGCTGATGGGTCATGGTCCTTGAAACATTATCTATAAAAAATACAGCATAACCATCATAATCTTTTAAAAGTCCTATAAGGGTTGTATTTTCTTTTTTTCCTAAAGGCTGCACAGGAGTATCATACTCAGCCATTTTCTCAAATGTTTCAAAATACTCTTTCTCATCTTTCTCTAAAAGTTTTTCAAGAAAATGCCTTAAAGAGATACCAATGACAGTTGGATACTTAAGGTTGTAATGGGATTTAAAATGGGTAGAAGCTATTTTCTGGGCAAGGATTTCTGCTTTTTTCTCTTTTTTTAAAGAATGAAATTCCTTGTCTAGATGCTTGTTTAAAACATTTTCATCTATTTTTGATAAATCTTTATAAGTAAAAGAGTGGGCAAACACACTAAAATGCTTGTAGTTTCCAAGTTTTGATAAAAACTTAGCTCTATCTTCTTTGCTGACAACTCTAGGGTCATTTAAAAGATAATCTAAATCCCCTGATGAATAACATGTCCTTGCCCCAATAGCTGTAAAAGGAATACTGTCTTTAAAATCTTCCAGTGAAAAAATATCAAGGATTTCCATCTGCCCACCATTATGAAAAATTTTAGCCTAAACATTATAATTTATATCGGATTTAAAAAAACATATCGGGGAGATTTAATGAAAAAAATAAAAATAAATGATGCTTTACTGGTTTTAAAAAAAGGGGACATAACAGAGGAAGACACTGAAGCAATAGTAAATGCTGCAAACTCTTCCCTTATGGGAGGAGGAGGAGTAGATGGAGCTATCCATACAAAAGGAGGTCCCAAAATCTTAGAAGAATGTAAAAAAATCAGACAGGAGCAGTATCCTTATGGACTTCCCACAGGAGAGGCAGTTATAACAACAGGAGGAAATCTTAAAGCAAAATACGTAATCCACACTGTAGGACCTATATGTTTGGAAGGTTCTTTAACAAAAGACAAAAAATCTCTTTTAGAAAAAGCCTACTGGAACAGTCTAAAACTGGCAAAAGAAAAAGGTATAAAAACTATTTCCTTTCCATCTATAAGTACAGGAGCTTATAAATGTCCTATTTACGAATCAGCAAAAACAGCCTTAAAAACAGTGATAGACTTCATAGAAAAAGAGGATTTTTTAAAGGAAGTTAGATTTGTCCTATTTACAGATGATACATATAAGGAATACGAAAAAGCTCTAAGGGAGCTACTAAATGAACATTAATATTGTTGATATGGCTTTAGTGTCTATCATTTTTGCCATTGTTGGTTATTATGCATACCTCAGATACAAAGAAGAGAAACATAAACAAGAAAAACAACTTATTCCTATGCTGGAGGCATATAAAGAAAAATTTTTAAAAGAAAAAGAAGAGTTTAAGGAAAAAGCAGAATATTTTAAAAAACTTATGGAAGAAGCAGAAAAAGAGTGGCATCAGATAAAAGCAAATATTCCAAACTACAAATGGACTGAAGAAGATAAAAAATACCTGAAAGAGCTAAAAGGGACAGACTTTGAAAGAACATTTACCGTTCTTTTCCACATTTTAGGATTTAAAATAGACGAACCACCTATATACAAAGACCACAACATAGACCTTATTATAGAAAC
>JAADDV010000199.1 GCA_013153795.1 Aquificota bacterium
TAAAATAGTATCTACTGTATTGATAATAATACTGTGAAAAAGATTTTTGTATATGCCCAAAATTACATAAAATATATAATATACTTTGGTTTAGTACTGTCATGTGGTATCTTTTACATATTTTTTGACTTTATTAAAAGAATAGATAGCAAAACCCAAAAAGAGATAATTACCTTAAGAGAAGAACTAAAAGATTTAAAAGAGATAAAGGAGTATCTATCTCAACTAAACACTTTTATAAAAGAAAAAGATATAAAGCAGATAAAAGAATCCCAAGCCCACAGTATTATTATCAATACAGTAGATACTATTTTAAAGAATTTTGATGCAGTAGTAGTAGATGGACTTTCAAAAAGGAAAAATCACTACTACATAAAGCTAAAAATAACCCAAAAAATAACTCCAGAATTAAAAAACTTTATCGAAAAAACATTTACCAGTAACAGACCTATATACTCATACGAAGAACTCAAAATCGAAAATAACCAGTTATCAACAATAATTGAGCTAATACAACCATTTGTAGAGGATTAAGATGAAAGATGTTTTACGGAGATTAAGACCAATATACATTTTTTTGTTAATGTTTCCTTTTCTGATTTTGGGAGTAATATTATTCTTCAAAAAAGATATAGAATCTCACATAACAGCCCAGATAGATAAGCTATTCTTAAAAACAACAGTACACAAAAAATACTCCCCTTCTTTTGTTCTCAAAGAGTATAATCCTATAAGTTCCAAAACAGATTTGGTTTCTAAACTACTAATGCCATCTCCCCTAAAGCAAAAGAAAATAGTCTATTCAAACACAAAAGAAAGTATAGAAAATCTAAAGATAAACTTCATATACATAGGAAAAAATAAGTATGTGATAATAAACGGAATTTTGTACAAAGAAGGAGATTTGATTTTAGGCAGATACAAAGTTGACCGAATAGAAAAAGGAAGAGTCAAAATTTCTAGGGGTTCTAATGAAAAATGGTTATATATATATTAACAGCCTTGTCTGTATTGATTTTTGGTTGTGCAGAAAAAACAAAAGAAGTCAATAAAAATATACCTCCACCTCCTTCTAAAACAGAGATAGAAAAACCTGTAGTTCTTTTAAAACCCCAAACAAAACCTATTATCTTAAAAAAGAAACCCACTCTAAAAAAATACGACATTTTCAAAGGAAAGTTTTTTACATTTAGCGCTAATGAAGCTCCGTTATCTACAGTTTTGTACGCTATATCGAAAGATACAAACCTAAACATAATTATATCTCCACAAGTAGATAAAAACATAACAATCACCGCAAATTTTAACAAAACCCCTCTAAAATACGCCCTTGATATTATTATGAAACTCACTGGTTTATACTATGAGACAGTAGGAAACACAATAATAATAAAAGAGCTTCAGACCAAAACCTTCAAAATACCTTTTATATATACAGCTTCAAACTACAGAGCCTCTTTAGGAGGAGATGTTCTTGGAACTGCTCTAACAATGGGAATGACCACAGGAGGAAGTGGAGGCAGAGTAAGAACATCTATAGGAGGTGCTAGCTCCTCAAACCTTACAGGTGGATACTCTCTAGAGTACCAAACCCCAGAAGAAAGTGCAGACTTTTATTCAGTAGTAGAAAAAAATATTAAAAGTCTTCTGTCCCAAAAAGGAAAATATGTATTTAACAAAACATCAGGAATACTGATAATAACAGATAGAAAACAGAACATAGACTTAGTCTCAAAGTACATAAAAAAATTAAAAAAAGAACTCCAAAAACAAGTACTAATAGAAGCTAGAATAATAGAGGTACAACTTTCAGATGAGTATCAGTTTGGAGTAGATTGGTCAATACTAATAGAAGACATACTAAAAACTGGAGCAAACCTTACCATATCTCAAACATTAGCATTAAACAGTGGAGCAGGAGCAATATCTATACAAGGAAGTAACTTTAACACTCTTATAAATGCCCTAAAAAAAGTAGGAGAAGTTAAGACATTAGCAAACCCAAGAATAAGAGTTCTAAATGGGCAAAGTGCCTTAATATCTACTGGAAAGATAGTGCCATTTTGGGAAAAACAGATACAAACCATAGCCACCCAATATGTAACCCAACAAGTCTCCTTTATAAGAAGTAGCGTCTTAGATGGAATACTACTAGGAGTTACTGTCCACATAGACGAAAACAAAAATATAACAATGAATATCATTCCAGTCTCATCAAGACTAGAAGGGGTAAAACAGCTGAAGCAGGACAACCAAGTGGTAGCCGAAGCTCCTATCGTAAACATAAAAGAAACAGGCACAATAATAAAGGCAAAAGATGGAGATATGATAATAATAGGAGGGCTAATTAGCGAAGACGTACAAAAATTAGATGAAATGGTACCAAAACTTTCATCTTTAAAATATGTAGGAGGACTTTTTAGACAGAAAATTCGAAAAAAAGTAAAAAAAGAGCTAATTATATTTTTAAAACCCAAAATAGTAGGTTTCTAAGATGAGTATGTTAATACAAGCCTTAGAAAACTTAGAAAAACAAAACAAAAAATATACCTCTAATCCTAATGTGGATTTTTTCTTAATATCAAAACAAAAGAAAAACTCAAAAGAAAAAAGAAAAATACTAGTATTATTGAGTATAACTAGTTTAATCACCGGAATAGCAGTCGCAACCATAAACATATACAGCTACCAGCATACGAGAACTATAGATTTCCCAAAATCGCCACCCCAAAAAGTATCACCCCCCCAAAAAAGTATGCCTCCAGTTCAACAGACAAACATAATAGATATTCCTGTACCAGCAAGCTATCCAATAGAAGAGCTGTCAATAACAGAAAAAGAGTTTATCCCACTAAACCAAATAAAAATAACATTCCCAAACCACCCAATCCCTGTAGAAAAACACAATCTCCAAGAAAACACACAAAAAGATATAGATTCTACATTCTTGTCCTTAGTATGGTTAGCCGAAGAAAGTTATAACCAAAAAAATATAGAAGGCAGCCTAAGATATTACCAGCAAGCATATAACCTAAAAAAAGATGAAGATATACTCCAAAACATAATCCTAATACTTATAGACCTAAATAAATCAAATCTAGCCCTAGAAAAGATAAAAGATATTTCTTCACTAGAGAGAGTTTACGAGGTAATACTCTATGCTATAGAGAACAACCACATAGAGTTAGCAAAAAAGATGCTCCTTAGATACATTCCTTTTGATACAAATGGAGACTTTTTCTATCTTGCCGGTTATCTATATGAACTTAGCCAAAACTATCAAAAAGCATTAGAATATTATAGAAAAGCTTACTTTAAAAACCAAAAAGACCAATACTTTATGTATGCATATGCAAGAATATTAGAGATAAATAATGAGTATACACAAGCAGAAAAGATTTTTCGAGAGCTAAAAAGCATAGAAAACTTAGACCCAAATATAAAACATATCATCTCAAGGTTATAAACCATGAAAAAAGGAATGACCCTTATAGAGTTAGCAATAATCCTTGTTATCATAGGAATACTTCTTAGTATCGGAGTATCTATTTTAGCCGTTATGATAAAACATCAAAAACTAAAAGAAACCAAGAACATGGTACAAACCCTGTGCGAAACTGTAAAATCCTATGCCATAACCAACAAAACACTACCTTCATCTATCCAGAATTTAGGAGTAAAGACCAAAGACCCTTACGGACAGGACATAAAATATGTATACGCATTGGGAGCTGATACAAACAATATATGTGAAAATGACCCAACATCATGGGTAAACCTTACAGATAAAGGAAATTTTAAAAATAAAGTACTCTTTTTGATATACAGCATTTCAGAAAATAGACATGATGATACTTTCGATAGAAATGTTTATGAAATAAAACCATCAGGAGCATTTTATAACGGATATGAATATGACGATATAACATGCTATATAGACATAAACACGATTCGTAAAAAAGCATGTTCACCGCTAGAGATAACCACCCAAAGCCTACCAAAAGGTATACAGTTTCTATCCTACCCTCCTACTACAATAACCGCTTCTGCACAAAATATAACCTGTGATATAACAGGACTCCCCAGAAAATTAGTGCCTTCTAACTGTTCTATATCTGGAGTACCTTTAGACGCAGGAGCTTTTCAAGTAAACGTATCTGTAACAGACAACATAGGAAGAACATCAACTAGGACTTTTGGTTTGGTAATACAGCCTAACCCAGTTCAAATCACAACCCCTTATCTCCCCTATGCTTACAAAAACAAAAGCTATAGCATATCTTTGACAGCTATTGGAGGTTCTGGACAGTACATATGGGAAATTATTTCAGGAGTACTTCCATCAGGTCTCACATTTTTAAATGGGAAAATCTACGGAACACCAACACAGACAGGTAGTTTTGATATAACAATACAGGCGAAAGATGCTATCTATTATGACAGATTAAACAACTATTCATTTGATACCAAAAATCTATCTATCTCTGTTTTAGAAGCACCAAACACAGATGAAGAAAAAGAAATAGAACTCGAAAAAAACTGATATAAATCCTGTCAGGAAAATCAACCAAAATCAGTTTATATTTAATATTACTTCTTTTTTGGGAGGGATTTATGGAACAAACATCAGTATATATATTTTTGGTAGTTCTTTTTATATTTATAATCACTTCAGTAATATTTTTTCTAAAACTGAAAAACCAGCAAAAAATCCTCCAGCTAATCCAGCAAGAAAAAGAAAAACTCCAAAAAGAAAAAGAACAGACCCAGCAAGAGTTAAACCAAATTTTAAAAAATATCAGCGATACCATAAATCAAAAAGTAGAAGAGTACAAACAAAAAGACAAAGTTCAGCTAGAGTCACAGCTTAAAAAAATCTTTGAGCAAGAGTTAAAAAACAAGTTTGAAGAATGGAAAAGAAAAGAAGAGAGAAAAATCAGAGAAGACTCAATAAAAAAATCAACAGCCACAATTCTTGGAAAAGTTGGAGAACATCTTGCACCACTTTTGATTTTTGATGAACACGGAATAAACCCAAAAGACCTTAGATTTATAGGAACTCCCATAGATTTTATAGCTTTTAAAGGTTTAGAGGACAAAAATTATGATGAACTTGAAATACTTTTAATTGAAGTAAAAACAGGCAAAAAAGCAAGACTCACAGAAAGAGAAAAAGCCATTCAAAAAGCTATTAAAGAAAAAAGAATAAGCTGGATAACCTTTAACACATTAACAACCCTTGAAAAACTAAACAGGCAAAAGGAGGTAATTTGATGAAAGTTTTAATAACAATAATAGGGAAAGGCTCACCAAAAAGAGATAAAACAGGAAACATACTAAAAGATAAAACTGGAAAGCAAATATTTGACTATTTTGAAACGACATATCAACTAGAAGACATAATAAAAAAAAGCAAACTCTCTTCAGTAGTAATAAAAGAAAAAGTAAAACCAGACAAAATCTATGTTATGGGAACTACAGAATCCTTATGGAAGCTTGCAGATGAGCTTATAGGAGATTATGAAAAAGTTATCATTCCATTTGGAACGAACCACGAAGAATTTTGGCAAATATTTGATGCGTTAGCAGGACTTGATGTAGAAAACAAAGAGATATATCTAGATTTAACCCATGGATTTAGGTCTATTCCACTTTTTATATCTACAGTTATGAACTTCTTTGAAAAAGTAAAAAATGCCAAAATCAAAGGTGTTTATTATGGAATGTTTGAGGTTGCCAAAGAAATAAAACCAATAATAGATATGCTTCCAATACTAGAAATGAACCAATGGATTGAAGGTTTTACACTATTCAAAGAATACGGAGATAGTAGAAAAATATCAAATCTAATAGATGATAAACTTAAAGAATTTTCCATCGAAGAGAGGAAAAGACTTTCTAAATTAAACTCACTTCCAAAAGTTTTATCAAAATCTGCAAATGCTTTTGGATTTACTGCGTTAGAATTTTACATAAAATCTCTGCAAGACATCACAGACATAGCTAAAAATTTGCAAACAATCCCAAAAAACCTAAAAGCGATAGAATTTCTAATAGAAGATATAAAAGACTCATCACAGATTTTTAAAGGTATACAAAAACAGTGGCAAAAACAGTTAAAACTTGCAGAAATCTACTTTGATAAAAACAGGTATTCCCAGTCTCTAACAGCGCTAAGAGAGAGCCTACTTACATTTATTTTGGAAGAGAACGAGCTTGAATGGGACAATGAAAAATTAAGAGAAAAAGCCTTAGGAAAACTTATAAAAGAAGACACTGAAAGAATGGATAAAAAAGAAAAACCTAAAACTTTCCCAAAAGAAATATTGGTTTTGCTAAATCAAACAAAAGATTTGAGAAACAAATCTAATCACGGTTTTATAGGAAAAAGTTCCAGTGAAGCAGAAATCAATCAATCCATAGAAAAACTTCAAAATTACATAAAAGAAGCAAAAGAACTTCTCTTTACAATAAACATAAAATCTCAAAAGCTGAAAAATAAAATAATAGAAAGTTTGTCAGCGAATTTTTAAAACTAAGACATAATATATTTTATAAGCCCCGTATAAAAGCTCTGACGCAACAATGCTTGGCAGAACCACTTTATTATCATCTGTATCAATTTCTTTTTTCTATTACAAAACCCTTGACAATTTAATTATTCTTTTTAAATTATTCTAAGGGAATAACCCTAAGAGGATAAAATGAAAAATCCATTTACCCTTGGTTTAGCTAGTGATGAGAAATTTTGCAATAGGAAAAAAGAAATCAAAGAACTAAAAACATTCATAAAAAATAGCCAAAATGTAGTTATTTATTCTCCAAGACGATACGGCAAAACATCACTAATTAAAAAAATTTTAAAAGATATAAACAAAGAAAACAAAAACTTTATCACAATATATGCAGACCTTTTTCCTATCTCTTCATATCAGGATTTGGTTGAAATTTTATCTAAAGCAGTAATTGAAGGAATTGGTAGAGAGATTAACAAAAGTTTCATAAAGAAAATTCAAAACCTCTTTAAAAGCATAGTTCCTTCTTTTACTATAAAACCTGACGGTTCTTTTTCTATTTCATTTAGCTATAATCCAAATATACCAATCGAAACTCTTTTATCTGATATTTTTGAAGGTCTAAATAATTACATAACTTCAAAAAAGTTAGAAGTAGTGGTAGTTCTTGATGAATTTCAAGAAATCACTACACTACCTGAAGCTCATAAAATAGAAGGTATTATCAGGAGCTATATTCAAAACCACCAAAACATAAGCTACTTTTTTGTAGGCAGTAGGCGTAGACTTTTACTTGATATGTTCACAGATAAAAACAAACCTTTTTATAAAAGCTCTTTTTTGTATGAACTAAAAAAAATCCCTGAAAACGAGTTTGTTAGATGTATAATTAAAAACTTCGAAAAAACAGGTAAAATCTGTGCTGAAGCTATTGCAAGAAAAATTTATAACCTAGTAGAAGGGTATCCTTATTATGTACAAAAATTCTCTTCAATATCATGGGATTTAACTAACAAAAAAGTCACAGAAAAGACAGTTTTACAAGCTTTGGAGATATTAATTAATATAGAAAAAGCCGACTTTGAGAATGTATGGATAAACCTAAACTATTCTGAAAAGGCTCTATTAAAAGCTATTGTAAAGTTTGGAGGTTCTCAAATCTTTTCAAAAGATTTTATCCAAAAGTCTGGCTTGTCAATTGGTGGAATACAAAAAGCCGTAAAATCCTTATTAGAAAAAGACATCATAGAACAAACTCAAAACAAAACCTACCGCTTAACAGACCCAGTTATGAAACTATGGTTGTTAAGGGAAATTTAGTTATAAATTTTCAGTATCAAATTCAAAAATTATTTTCAGTTCATTCGACTCTTCTTTAGTATATGTTTCACTCTCATAATCAGCTTTTATTCTAAAAAAATATAACCTTTCATAAGTTTTGTATATATGTTTTATAGTGTTTTATCCAACAAGTTATTATCTATGCAGTATTTAGAAAAATGCTTGTTAATTCCTATGTGTTTCCATTTACCATCTAGAGATTTGTGTAAAACAGCTTGCATAAAATTAAACAAAGCAAAATATAAGTTTGAACCCAAAGTTAATGTATTGTTAGTTTTTATTTGCCAATCAGCAATCTCCAATCTCTCTAAAGATTTTTCTTTATATGTTTTATTCATATTCAAACCTCTAAACTTCAACACTTACTAAGTATAAATCAAATTTCTTTAAAACATAATAACTTTTAACAATTAAAAAGGTATAAGCTTTTAAGTCTATGATATTCCTTGCTTTTTAACTGTCTATAAAAAACCCAATCCAGTTTTAAATCTAATCCAAAAAACAAAATTATATAATCTTCCGATAAAAAAACAGCAAAATACTTTGAACTGGAAAAAAGAGATAGATAAAGAAATCCAAACTTTATTACTGTTAAAGTTTGACACATAGCTTGTGATGTATATATTTAAGTGTATAAATTCAATGCAAGGTGATGCTATGAGATTAAAAACCAGAAAAGTAAGAAAAAACATAACCATATCCAAAGAAGCAGAAGAAAAACTTAAAGAACTGGCAGAAAAAGAAAAAAAATCCCAAAGCGAAATTATAGAAGAACTGATAAACAAAGTATATAAAGAAATAGAAAAAAAGAAAAAGTTAGAAGCTCTAAAAAGAATTATTGAGAACAGAAAACATTTTGAGGGAATAGACCCTAATCTCACTATCCAGAAAATTAAGGAGCAGATGGGAAGTGAGCTATAAAAAAGTATTTATTGATGCCAATATTATTTTAGACCTGTTTTTGAAAGATAGACCTTTTAGTGAATATTCCAAAAAATCATTTTTTTATTTACAAGAAAATGATATAGAGATTTTAACGAGCTGTGATTTAATAACCACTGTATATTACATATTAAGAAAATATAACAAACAAAAAGCTTTGGAAAACATATTATATGTTTTAAACTTGCTATACCTGATACCATTTTCAAATGACAAAACCAAAAAAGCCATAGAACTAATGCAAAAAGACAAAAACTTTAAAGACTTAGAAGATACACTTCAGTATGTTTTAGCAAAAGAAAACGAATGTGATTTAATAATATCCAACGACAAAAATTTTTATTCTCCAGATATAAAAGTATTAAGCACGAAAAAATTTGTAGAAGCAATATTGTGACACATCATAAACATTTTAATTTTTTTATTCTTCTTTTAGTTCCTCTGCGGAAGAGATGATTTTTATGGTGTCTATGTTTAATTGTTTCAAATCTTTATCCAAAGAAATAATAAAATTAACTTTATGTTCAATAGCTAACATAACAGTTAGAGCATCTTTGGGCAAAATACCAGATTCTTTGCATAAACTAAATAACTTATCTTTTAACATAGCAGGGGTATCTACCAAAGAAAATAATTTTTTTATAAAAAAATCCAACAAGGGTATTAGTGTTTCATAAGATTTTTTGGAAAGTTCAGGATTGTTCTTTAATTCCCAGTGATGAGATTAGAAGAAAAATATATAAATTACAAAATGAGTTATAAAAAATTTAAACTGTAAGTAATAACCATCACAACAAGAAAATCTAAATGAACAATAAAAAGCAAGAAAATAGATTAATATCAGTTTAGAAATTGGAAAAGCTGTTAAAACCATGCAAAAATCTACATAACTATTTTAAATTCTATTCCTAAATGAAACAGTAGCATGAAATCAGGACTTGTAATTCGAAATTTTTATTATACATTCATGTATAATACATCTTTATATAATACAGGTTTGTATAATGGAGCATAAAGAGAGAAATCCTTTTTATTTTGGTGGAACTGTTAGTGATGAAGATTTTTGCGATAGGGAAAGGGAGCTTACACAGCTTAAAAGGGATATTTTTTCTGGTATAAACATACTCCTGTATTCTCCACGGAGATTTGGAAAGTCATCTCTCCTACTGAAGTTAAAAGAACATCTTGAGAAAGAAGGAATTAAAGTTATCTTTCTTGATTTGTTTCCTGTTGTAGATGAAAAAGATTTCATAAACCGATATTTTGATGAGGTTGTAAAAACGTTAGTGTCAAAAAAAGACAAAGTTATCCGGTTTTTAAAACAGTTTACAAATCTTAACTTCAGTGTTAACTCTACCCTTAAGCCTGACGGCAGTATAACCTTTTCTGTTTCTTTTTCTCCC
>JAADDV010000193.1 GCA_013153795.1 Aquificota bacterium
AAATTATTTTGAACATGAAGAATTTCTTCAAACTGAAAAAAGAATTATAAATGCCGCACATTATCTTGCTACATATTGGGAATTCCACTTTATTTATAAAGTTGCTTTTGAAATGTATGGAATAGAGGAAACAAAAAAGGAAATAGAAAATAGATTAGAAGATTTTTATGATTTGATAGGCGTTCAAAAATTCTCATTAAGAAAAAAAAGTTATGGATTTATTGATTTATGCGGTCAATTAAGGTTTCAGAAAAGGTGGATACAAACAGTTAGAATACCAGAAACATCAGTTTTAGGGCATGTATTTATGGTAGCTTCTTTAGTCTATTTTATTTTGAATGATAAAAATAAAGAAGAATATGTAAGTGATAATTGCATAGTTAATACATTCTTTACAGCCTTGTTTCACGACTTACCCGAAATAGTTACAAGAGATGTTGTGAGTGGGATAAAAAAAATTCTAGGAGAAAAAGATATAAAAATAATAGAAATGGAAGAAACAAAGAATAGAATAATAAAACTATTGCCTACTTATATCGCTAAAGAAGTTGAATATTATTTAAACATTATAGGAGAAATTAGAGATGAAAAAGAAGATATACCAAATGAATTTTCCAATAGGATATTTAAAGAAGAAAAAATAAGGAAATTTACTGATGAAGAGGAGTTTAAAAAGTATTGCAAAAGTGAATACAAACCTATTTGGGGTTCTTTAGTAAAAGAATGTGATACTACTATTGCTTTTGCAGAAGCAGTTTACTCAATTAAGCATGGATTAGTTAGTAAAGAATTAAAAAAAGCTAGTGATAAATTATATAAGAATTTAATAAATAGCAGAAATGTCGGAAAATTAGTAAAATCCTTATACCAGGAGATAATATAATTTAAAAGCTTTTTATTAATTTTGTTTTTGTACTCAATTTATATAGAAGTCCGTAAAACAATAATGGAATTAAGGTTTTACAAAAAGTGTTAAAACCTTAGTATTTAAAGAATTTAAAACTATTTCCCAATTCTTGTACTATATTAATTGTTATCCAAATTTTTATCGCTGGTATAATATCTTTAAGTAGATTAATATTTCCTTATTAAGAGGATTTTATGGGTAATATTAGATTTTTGAATGCGGGAGAGTCTCATGGGCCGGCTTTAACAGCTATTATTGAAGGATTTCCTTCAAATGTAAAAATTTCCTCTGATTATATAAACAACGAACTTGCCAGAAGGCAAAAAGGATACGGCCGTGGCGGTCGTATGAAAATAGAAAAAGACAAAGTAGAGATACTTTCTGGCGTAAGGTTTGGATATACCCTTGGTTCTCCAATAACACTTATGATAAGAAACAAAGACTGGGAAAACTGGACTGATATTATGGCTGTTGAAGGTCAGCCAACAGAAAAAAAAGAGATAACAAACCCAAGACCAGGACATGCTGACCTTGTTGGTGGTATAAAGTATGGTTTTTCAGACCTTAGAAATGTGCTGGAAAGGGCAAGTGCAAGGGAAACAACAACAAGAGTAGCAGTTGGAGCTGTATGCAAACAGCTTTTAGAAGACATTGGAATAAAAATAGGAAGTTATGTTGTTTCAATAGGAGAGCTTTCAGTAAAAGATATTATTCAAGATATTCCTTTAGAAGAAAGAGCAAAAAAAGCTGAAGAATCAGAAGTAAGAATTCCTGTTCCAGAAGAAGATGAGAAATTTAAAAAGCTTATAGATTTTGCTAAGGAAGAAGGTGAAAGTTTAGGAGGAGTTTTTGAGGTTTTTGCAACAGGTGTTCCTATAGGGCTTGGGTCTCATGTTCAGTGGGACAGAAGACTTGATGGAAGAATTGCTCAGGCAATGATGAGTATTCAAGCTATGAAAGGGGTTGAAATAGGGGAAGGCTTTGAACTTGCTAAAAAATTTGGCTCTCAGGCTCATGATGAGATTTTTTATGATAAAGAAAAAGGTTTTTACCACAAAACAAACAGGGCAGGTGGTATTGAAGGGGGTATAACAAATGGAGAGCCTATTATTGTTAGAGTTGCTATGAAGCCAATCCCTACTCTTATGAGGAAAAAATCTCTTCAATCAGTGAATATCAAAACAAAAGAGCCTTTTGATGCTGCTAAAGAACGTTCAGATGTAACAGCAGTTCCTGCTGCAGCAGTTGTAGGAGAGGCGATGCTTGCAATTGTTTTAGCAAATGCTATTGTTGAAAAGTTTGGAAATGATAACTGGATAGAAATAAAAAAAAGAATAGAAGAATATAAAAAATACACAAAAGAATTTTAAAAAAAGGAAGGCCGGTGCGAAGATGAGTAGAGAAATAATTCTTAGTAATGGAAAAATGTTTGTCAATTTTGACAAACATCTTAATATGAGAGATTTTTATTATCCTTATGTTGGTCAGTATAATCATCTTAATGGGAATGCAAATGGGATAGGAGTATGGGTTAATGACAAATTCAGCTGGCTTGATGATAGCTGGGAATATGAATATAAGTATGTAAAAAAAACTCTTATTTCAGATGTGGTAGCTCGAAATAAAGATTTAGGAATAGAGCTTCACATACAGGATACTATTCATAAATATGCAACCATTCTTTTAAGAAGAATAAAAGTCAAAAATCTAACAGAAGAAAAAAAACATGTGAAAATATACTTTTATCATAACTTTAATCTTAATGAAAGCGAAATAGGAAATACTGCTTTTTATCATCCAAAACTAAAAGGACTTATCCACTATAAAGGGAGAACGTATCTTTTTATTTCAGGATGTGATGAAGAACAAACTTGTGATTTTGAATATACAGTATCAAAACGAACAGAGCATTCAGGAAGCTGGCAGGAAATTCAGGAAGGAAAACTTTCAAAAAGGAAAATAATACAGGGAGAAATTGACAGTGCCTTAGGGCTTAGTGGAGAAGTAGAAAAAACAAAAACATTTTTTTACTACATAATAGCAGGAAAAAATTATGATGAGATAAAGAATCTCAATCAAAAGGTTCATAAAGACAAAATTCCTCATCTTATAGAAGAGACAGGGTCATTTTGGAGAGCTTGGATTTCTGAAAAAGATACAATACATCCATCTATTTCCCCTGAAATCAGGTCTTTATACTATAGAAGTCTTTTAATTGTAAGAGCCCATATTGATAAAGAAGGTGCAATAGTTGCAGCCAACGACACATCTATATACAAGTTTAATAAAGACCATTACAGCTATATGTGGCCTAGAGATGGGGCTTTTACAGCAGTTGCTTTAGACAGGGCTGGTTATACAAATACAACAAAAGAGTTTTTCAGATTTTGTGCAAAACATATAACAGATGAAGGATTTATGCTTCATAAATACTCTCCAGATGGTTCAGCAGGTTCATCTTGGCATCCATGGTGTGATGAAAATGAAAACTACCAGCTTCCAATACAAGAAGATGAAACAGCTCTTGTCATATGGGCTTTATACAATCACTATAAAGAGAGTAAAGATATTGAGTTTATAGATGAGATGTATAACCGTCTTGTCAGACCAGCTGCAGAATTTATGTGCTGGTATAGAGATGAGGAAACAGGACTTCCTAAAGAAAGTTATGACCTATGGGAAGAAAGAAGAGGTATTCTTACATATACATGTGCAACAGTTTATGCTGGACTTTATTCAGCATCAAATTTAGCTGACCTTACAGGAAACCATGAAGAAGCAGATAAATACAGAAAAACAGCAAATGAAATAAGAAAAGCTATCCTTAAATATCTCTACGATGAAGAAACAGGAAGATTTGTAAGAATGATTCACAGATTTAAAGGAAGATGGATAAAAGATACAACAGTAGAGAGTAGTTTGGCACTGCTTCCAGAGCTAGGCGTTCTTCCAGAGAATGATTATAGAGTTATAAACACAATGAAAGCTATAGGAAAACACCTTTGGGTAAATACCCATATAGGTGGAATAGCAAGATATGAAGGAGATTACTATCACAGAGTAGATGAAAACTTACCAGGAAATCCATGGATTGTTACAACCCTTTGGCTTGCAAACTGGTATATAGATATAGAAGAGTATGAAAATGCCTTAGAGCTTCTAAACTGGGTATTAAAAAGAAAGTCCCAAGCTGGTCTTTTAGCAGAGCAGTATAATCCCCATACAGGAGAGCCTTTATCTGTAATGCCTCTAACGTGGTCCCACTCCTCTTTCTGTTATACTGTTCAAAAGCTAAACAGAAAACTTCACCAGAGAGGCTAAAATGCTTGGAATAGAAAAACTTTTAGAAAAACTCCTCCACAGACAAAATCTTCCTAAAGACCAAAGAGGAGAGTTTGATATAGATATAAAAACAAAGTATGTTCATGGACTTTTGTTTTATAACTCATACTTTGATGAAATTGTAAAAGCTCTAGGAAAAGACACAATCTGTTTTATTGTTGGAGGATGGATAAGAGATAGGCTTTTGAACAAACCTATAAAAGATAAAGTTGATATAGACCTACTAGTAACAAAAAATCCTTTAGAAGTAGCTAAAAATGTAAAAAAAGTTTTAGGAAAAGGAGATATTTTTCAGTTTGAAAAGGAAAAACCTGTAGCTACTCTTATTTTTGAAGAAAACAATATAAGATACCGATTTGATTTTTCATATCTTGATATACAGGACATTATGTCCAATGAAAAGTTGGACTTTTATGACAAAGAAAAAGAAATCATTAAAAGACTTGAAGAAGACCTTCTTACAAGGGATTTTACAATAAATGCAATGGCTATTGTTTTTGATGATGCAATAGGACTAGGTGCTTCAGAAACAGTTCTTTTTGACCCATCAGGAGGTCTTGAAGACTTGCAAGCTGGAATAGTAAGACCTGTTTCTTATGAAAATATCCAGAAAGACCCTGTTAGAATACTAAGAGGCTTTAGAATAGCTCAATCTCTTGATTTTGATATAGATAAAGATTTTGAAAAATGGACAAAGAAAAACAAAGATTTAATAACCTCTTCTCCTATGGAAAGAGTAAGAGATGAAATCTTAAAGATTTTTGATAATGATGAAACGAAAAAGACTGTAGAAAAACTTGTAAAACTAGGAATTTTCCAAAAAATAATTCCAGAAATAGAAGATATGATAAAGATAAAAAACCAAGGTAATCTTCATAAATATAACCTTTTAGACCATTCTTTGAAAACAATAGAGTATATGGAAGAGTTTTTAAAAAAAAAAGAGATTATAAAACATACAGTAGATAGATTTTTCTTAGAAAAGATTGGGAAGAAAAAATTCTTAACAGAGTTTACAGATTATACACTTCTTAAGCTTACAGGATTTTTCCATGATATAGGAAAGGCATACACAAAAAAAGAAAACTTTTTAAACCATGATAAAAAAGGAGCAGAGGTTTTTAAACAGATAGGAAAAAAGCTTTCTCTTGGAAAAGATACAACATATTTTGTCTCAAGTCTTATAAGACATCATTTAGATATTTTTAGACTTTTAGTTTTTTATGAGACAAAAGATTTAGATAAAAAACAGATAAACTTTTTTTGGTATGAAAATAAGGATATAGCAGGACATCTTTTTATTCTTTCTTTAGCAGATGCATATGCTACCAGTGAAAACAAAGCTTATTTAGAGAAACTTAGAGAGTTTATTATATATCTTCAGGCTTATTATTTTGATGTGTATAAAAAAGAAATCGTAGAAGAGCCTTTACTTACAGGAAAAGAAATTATGGAAATATTAAATCTTAAACCTTCTCCAAAAATAGGAGAGATAAAAAATCTTCTCTTGAAAGAGCAAATATCAGGAAACATTAAAACAAAAGAAGAGGCTATAGCTTTTATAAAAGCTTTATATTAATTTATTTTAAGCCTATTCTTTTCATTTGAGAGGAAAAAATGAAAAGAAAAATATTTATTATTTTATCTGGATTATTTTATTTCTTTTCCTTTAAAATCGCTTTTTGTGAAACAGAAACATACAAACAAAAAAATATGTATTTATTAAAAATTTATAAAAATTCATCAGCAAAAATCCCATCTAGTAATATTTATCTAAAGGTAGAAGATATAAAAGATGGAATTGCATATATCAAGCTTTATAGTGGAGAAAATAAAGAAAAGATAGACAAGATAGTAAAAGAGCCTTCTTTAAGTTTAAATTTAAAAAAAGTAGCTAAAAAGGTTTTTTTATATAAAAAAGATTGTAAAACAGATAAAATTTTAGAAAAGAAAGAAATAGATTTAAAATCTATAAAGCAGCTTTCTTGTTGGTCTAAAAAAGAGTTTCAGTGTCAAAATTCTAAAGTATATACTGAAGAAATTTGCGAAACATATGTATTTCCTGTGCTTGAGTTTGGGAAATATTATACAGAAGATTGGCTTATTAATGTTTCTTTAATATCTGATAATTTTATTGTTTTTTCTTTTGTGCCTAAAAAATTTCATATTAAAAAAGCTCCTGTTTTTAAAACATTTGAAAATTCAAAAGAAAAAAAATAAAGATGTTTTACAGTATAAAAATTAGGGCTTCTAAAGAAGGAAAACATCTTTCTGGAGCAGAGAGAATAGTAAAAGAAGAGCTTTTAAATATCACAATTGATGAATTGTATAGTCGTGTTAAAAGAAAAAAACCTGATTTTATTTCTTTAAAAATAAAAAAACTAAAAAAGAAACCTTCAGTTATTCCTTTTTCTCTTGAAATTAAAAATTTGTTTTTTAACTCATATATAGAAGCAAATAAAGAAGCTATAAAAATACTAACAGATATAACAGGTATAAAAGAAAAAAAACTTAAAAACTTAATACAGCTTTTGCATACAGGAGCTTCTCCTAATAGAGAAAATATGAGAGGAGCTATGATTGTTAATCAAGATGGAGAAAGAATAGAAATAGATAAATTTAGAGGTATTAGAACTACAGATGTTGACTTTGAAGATAGAAAAAAAATGCTTGAATTTTTACATAAAAAAGGCTACACAGAGCGAACATTAGATGCTTTAGCTTTAACTACAAAAAATATGCTTTATCCAGATATTATTGCTGAATACTGTATTTCAGATGAACCTGATTATACAACTGGATATATCTCAACAAAAAATTTTTATTATAGATTTTCACCTTTGAAAGAAGCAGGAAATTCAAAAGGTGGAAGGATATATTTTGTTAAAAATGATGTAAACTTGGAAAAGTTATATGATTTTTTGCAACATAGACCTATTTTAATAAGTTTTTAAAAAGTAAAAGTGAAAGGGAAGAAACTTTTTCCCTTTCACTTTAAATAAAGCACTCTCCCCCTGACGACCCCTCGCGGTTTATTTAAACATTTAAGTTTTTTTTAAAATATGACATTAGTTAGTATTTACTTATTTATAAGCTCTTAACTTAAATTTATTTTCTACTTTCTCTATTTTTCCTTTAAAACATGAGAAAACCATGAAAAATTTGATATTATTCTACAAACTTCAAATTTACAGGAGGTTGTGAAGAATGAAAAAGATTTTTATTTTATTTTTATCTCTATTTTTAATAGGAAATCTATCCTGTGAAAATGGTAGTCGGGAGGGAGATTCAAAAATTATTTCTGTTCAAAAACTTATTTCTATATCTCCTCAAAATATGGAAGAAATTCTTAATCAAAAGAATATTCCTCATGGTCCTATAGTTTTTGGCTATGACGCTTATAAGGTAGTGTATGAAACTAAAGATGATTTTGGAGAAAAGGTTATAGCATCAGGATTACTTGTTGTCCCTGTCTTACCTGATATAATTCCTGAAGAAAAAAGAAAATTATATTCTTTTCCTGTAGTATTAAATCATCATGGCACAATTTTTCAAGATAATGAAGCTCCTTCTTATAACTACATGCCTGCAGATACATCAACTTTTTCTTTGATTTCTTTATTTACAGGCATATATGGATTTGCTACTGTTTTTCCTGATTATATTGGTTATGGAGAATCAAAAAATCATTATCATCCTTATATGATACAAAATTCTTTAGCTCAAGCTTCCATTGATATGCTTAAGGCTTCTATTGATTTTTGTGAAAGAAACGGGATTTTAGTAAAAAGAGATACATATATAACTGGTTATTCAGAAGGTGGATATGCAGCTATGGCTACAGCTAAAAGATTACAAGAAAAACCAGAGCTTTTAATAAATGTAAAAGCTGTAGCTCCTTTAGATGGGATTTACGATTTAGAAAATATGGGTCTTGCCGTAGTTAGTCAGGAAGAAATAAAATATCCAGCCTTCATAGGTTTTCTTCTTTATGCATATTCAAAAACTTATCCTGAAGATGTGATTCTAAACCAGCTTGTTCAAGAACCATATGCAACAATAATTCCTACTCTTTTTGATGGAAAAAAATCAGCAGTTGAAATAAATAGTAGTTTAACTTCAAAAACCTTAAAACTTTTTTATCCTCAAGCTATGCAAGATTTTGCTTTAAATCCTAAAAATCCTTTTAGAAGTAAACTAAAGGAAAATAATACAGATAACTGGGCTCCAAAATTTAAAATGAAAATTATTCACTGTGAGCATGATGATGTTTTACCTTATCAATTAGTAGAAATCTCCTTTAAAAAGCTAGTTGCAAATGGAGCTGAGGATATAGAGCTTGTTAATCCAGAAAAGGTGTTTTCATCGTTAGTAGATAATGATGGATGGTCTCATAAAGAATGTGCTCCTTATGCTTATCAGCTAGCTGCTAAATGGTTTTGTATACTAGAAAGAGGAGAGGACTCTTGTAGATAAATAAAAAAAAGGGGTTTATATAACCCCTTCTGTTATTTTTTTTATTCCTTCTAATCCACCTAAAGGGATGGATATATGCCTTTTAGAAGGGACTTCATAATCTCTAGGATTAATTCTAATTAAAGTTCCATCTAAAGAAGAAGCAACCCTTTCTGAAAGTAGTCTCACAGTTGGGACAGCTTTTCCTGCTCCTATTTCTACAATAGCTAGTTTATAATCCATATCTTGTATTTTTTCTAACCATCTTTCAAATCTAAATTCCTGTCCTGCAGTCCTGTGAGGTATCCATTCCCAATCACCAAACATAAGAATATTAGGCCGTGCTATATCTCCACAATGTTTACATTGTGGTAATGGTGGAATAGCTTCAAACTTTTCCATATCAATATTTATTTCTATTCCATCTGCTGACCATATATCATCTACACAAGGTTTTACACACTGAAGATGATGTATAGAGCCATGGATTTCTACAATCTTTTTTTCATCATATCCGGCTTTTTGAAACTGCCCATCTACATTTGAAGTAAATACAAAATAACCTCCTTTTTTCTTTTCTCCTAAATTTTTTAGAATATAAAAACCTTCATGAGGCTTTGTATTTCTATATAGATTTAAACGATGCCCATAAAAAGCCCAGGCTAATTTGGGATTTTCTCTAAACCATCTAGGATTAGCAAGCTCTTCAAATCTAAGACCAAGTTTTTTAGCTATAGGATAAGCTCTCCAAAAACCTTCTGTCCCTCTAAAATCTGGCAAACCACTATCTACTCCCATTCCAGCACCAGCTGTAATTAAAAGAGCATCAGCTTCTTTTAAAACTTCCCTTGCTCTTTCTATTTCTTTATCTATTTCTATATTTTTCATATATTTCTCCTTTCAAAAAGTATAATTTTATTTGCATTTATAAATATCATAAATTAGTTTCCCTTTCACTTAATGTAAGAATAGATTAATATAAAGTCATTCTTATAAACTAATGCTTTTAGTTATTTCATATACATAATAAACCAAAGATAAGGTTTTATTATTGGAGGTTTAAAATGAAATATACTTTAACAGGAAACTTCCAGTATGATTTAGGTATATATGGTTTGAAAAATATTTTAGATTTTTTTCAAGAAAAATATAAAACTGATAATAAGTTTTTTCTTGAAATCGAAAAAAAACCTGAAGAAATTCTTGAACTTATTGTCTTAAAACTTATATCAGAAAAAGAGATAAACTATTTTTTTAATAAACTTTTAGATGTTTTTTTTAAAAATAAAAAAAATAAAGAGAAAATTTTAAAAGACTTTTTATCAAAAAAAAACTTATCAAATGAAGAATTAAAGCTTTTCATAAAAAAAGAAAAAAATTTAGAAAAAACAATAAATCTTTTGACTGATGA
>JAADDV010000194.1 GCA_013153795.1 Aquificota bacterium
CAGTGATTTTTAAACTTAATAAGAAAACTGAAATATTTTTGATTGTTTTAATTTTTTTCTTTCCCATAATCTTTGAAAAAATAAACAGCCTTTAAATTTTTGATAAAACTCTTTTAAAAAACTATTTTAACAGGTTTATTATAAAGACAACAAATCTAGGATTTTTTCAAAGTTTTCATCTGTTTTATTTTTTTTGTAGGATTTTGCTAAATCAATTAGAGCTTTTTTTTGATTATCTGTTAAAGACAGATAGTTTGCCCCTTCAGAAAGAATATATTGAATAAACTGAGTTACATTTTGAAGATTAGAAGATTTTTTAGCTCTCTCAAAATCTATTAAATAAACTTTTAAATTTTTATCAACAAGTATATTTTTATGAGGTTTATGCATTTCATCTTTACTTATTCCTAGTTTATCTAATTCTCGTGCTTGTAATAAAACTTGTTTTATTAAACTTTTAGCATTTTGTTTGTTTATTACATCTTTAAAATGTTTTCCTTCTATATATTTATAAGCTATAAAATCTTCTCCTTCTAAAACTAGTTTTCCTCCAATTCCCTTTTGATTTACGAGTTTTAAAATAAGACCTTCCTTTTTTATAGCTGGTTTATGTAAGGTAGATATAGGGACTTTAAAAGCTAAAACTTCTTCGTTTAAAATACCTTTATATACTTTTCCTCTCCAGCCTTCCCCTATTTTTTTTAGGTCTTTAATATATGGTTTTAATTCTTCAAAGCTCAAATTCATATTCATAATGTTGGGAATAAAAATTAACAATAATTTCAACTATTTTATCTAAATCATCTTCTATTTGAAAAAGCTGAAAATCTTCAGGGCTTATAAAATTTCTTCCAAGGACATCTTTTTCAATCCAATCAATTAATCCTTGCCAGTAATCACTCCCATAAAGAATAATGGGAAAAGGTTTTAATTTTTTTGTTTGAATAAGAACAAGGGTTTCTGTAAATTCATCTAATGTCCCATATCCTCCTGGAAATAAAACATATGCAGTTGCATATTTATTAAACATTACTTTCCTAGCAAAAAAATATCTAAAGTTTAAAATAATTGTTGCATAAGGATTTGGTCTTTGTTCCATAGGAATATCTATATTTAAACCTACAGAGCGACCTCCAGCTTCTTTTGCTCCTCTATTCCCTGCTTCCATAATACCAGGGCCACCACCTGTAATAATAGAAAATCCTTTTTTAACTAACTTCTTAGCCAGCTCTCTAGCAGCTTCGTAATACTTATCTCCTTCTTTTACTCTTGCTGACCCATAAAAAGTTACAGCAGGCATAAATTGAGGTAATATATCAAATCCATCTACAAAATCTCCTAAAATTTTAAACATTCTCCATGCATCTTCTTTTTTCATTTCATTAATTTGATATTTGTCTAACAATCTTTTCCTCCTTATAAAAGCCTTACCTTTTAAAAAAAGAGCTTCCTTGAAAAGATATATCAAATTTTTCCTTTTCTACTTTCTTTACAGAAGAAAAACTTTTTATAAGCTTCTCTATTTTTTCTTTATTTTTAAAATCTTCTTTCGAAACGAATATTTCTTCTCCTTCAAAAATTTCATCAGAAGGAAGAATAAAGCTGTTAGATTTTGAAAGCTCTATAAAGTTTTCCTCTTCTATATATCCTAAAATGCAAAAAACTTCTTCAAAAGGAGCATGGTATTGAAAATAGTATTTTCCATACTGACTGTTTATATCTATTGAAAGCTTTTCTTTTTCGTTTGAAAAAACTTTTATTTTAAGAGGTTTTTCTTTTATTTTCCCGTATATACTGTCCTCTATATCCCAGTAAACAAACTGCCAGTATGGGTCAACAGATAAGAAAACTATCTTTGTCTCATTGTATCTTTCAGGTATCCAGTATTCTTCCTGTACAAAAACAGGCTCTTCATGTTTTATATCTTCCAAAACAGGATGGATTTCATAACCTTTTCCAAAATCTTTTAAACTTTCCTGGATAAGCTTTTTACTATCCATTTTAAACTCCTTTTGGAAAACCAAATTTTACTTCTTCATACAGTCTTATATACTTTGATGCTGATGCGTCCCATGAAAAATCCAAACTCATTACAAACTCTCTCAGTCTTTCAAACTTTTTCCTATTTTTATAAAGCTCTTTTGCCCTATTTATAGCCCTTAAAAAATCCATCTTTGTAGGATGTTCAAACAAAATCCCATACCCTGCTGGAAGGTCTATATCTATAACAGTATCAGCTAAGCCTCCTGTTTTTCTTGCAACTACAAGAGTTCCATACCTCATTGCTATCATCTGATTTAAACCACAAGGTTCATATATAGAAGGCATAAGAAGAAAATCTGCAGAAGCATACATTTTTCTACTTAAAGGCTCATCATATCCAACTTCTACAAATATATTTGGAAATCTATTTTTTATACTGTTGAAAAAATCATTATAAGCTTTATCTCCTGAACCAAGAATAGAAAAATTTGCATTCATAGAAGCCATTTCTGTTATAGACTGCTGGATGATGTCTATTCCTTTTTGCTTGGCAAATCTTCCGATAAAAATAAAAAGAGGTTTTTCTACATCAGCAAGCCCGTATTCATCTAAAAATCTTTGTTTATTTTTTTCCTTTTTCTCTAAAGAAGTTTCATTGTAGTTTACATATATATATGGGTCTGTTTCTGGATTCCAGACATCATAATCTATTCCATTTAAAATACCGTAAAGCTTATGACAGTGCGCCCTTAAAATCCCATCAAGCCCAAATCCATACTCAGGAGTGCAAATCTCCCTCGCATACGTAGGACTAACAGTCGTTACAGCATCAGAAAAAACAATTCCTCCTTTTAAAAAGTTTACCTTTCCGTAAAACTCAAGAGCTTCCATATTAAATAAATGCCATCCAAGACCAAGCTGATTTATAACATCTTTATCAAAAACACCCTGATATGCAATATTGTGGATAGTATGAACAGTCTTTATATCAAGTTTATATTTATCCTTTATCAAAACAGGAATAAGAGCTGTTTGCCAGTCGTTTGTATGTATAACATCAGGATAAAAACCTGTTTTTCTGAAAAATTCTAAAACAGCATATGAAAAAGCTCCAAATCTTATATGATTATCAGGATAATCTCCTTCTGGAGTGCCATAAAGATAATCTCTGTCAAAAAGCTCTTCATTGTAAAAAAAGAAATGCTCAACGTCTCTTTTTGTTTTATAGATTTTAAAAGTGTATGTTTTCTCAGGTAAATGAACATCTATCTCAAGGTTTGTTTCAACAATGCCGTGTTTTTCCCTGTCTACAGTTTTATAAAGAGGCATCATAGAAATCACTTCTAAACCATGGTGAGAAAGGGCTTTAGGAAGGGAGTATGCAACGTCTGCAAGTCCTCCAGTTTTTGCAAAAGGATATATTTCACTTGATACAAATGCTATTTTCATAGTTTACCCTCTATATTACAACTTCTCTTAAAAATTTTGCTGCCTCTTCTGGTAAAACAGAGTTTATTACATAATCTGTTGAAAGTTCAAAACCTCCAAAAGGAAATATCCTTGGCAAAATCTCTATATGCCAATGGAAAAATTTTTCTATATCAGAAAAATAGTTTGGGTCTTCATGATTTTCCCTTATAGGAGGAGAAGTATACAAAATCATATTAAAAGGAGGATTTACCAAAGCTTTATGAAGTCTTCTTACTGCCTGTTGGGTAGCATCAGATAGATTATTAAGGAAATTTCCGTCTACCATCGTAAAATCATGGTTGTGGTTTTTAGGGACTATTTTTATTTCAAAAGGAAATAAAGAAGCATAAGGGCAGAAAACAAGAAAATCCTCATTTTCATAAACTATTCTACTACCATCTAAAAGTTCAGCCTTTATCTCATCACAGGTATAACATCTTTCCTTTTTTCTGTAGTGTTTTCTCGATTGTTTGATTATCGTATCAGGTTTTTTAGGTATTTTAGAAAGAGCTATTATCTGGGAATGGGAATGGACTAGACTCTTCCCTGCATCTTTACCGTGATTTTTAAAAACCTGGACGTATTTGATTCGTAAATCTTGGTATAAACTTTTAATTCTTTCTCTAAAAGCTATATACATATAGTTAAGTTCTTCAATTGAAAAATCCTGAATGTGTTTATAGTGGTCTGGAGTATCAATAACAACCTCATGGGCTCCAAAACCACCTTTCTTATCATATATAAGGTAAAAATCAGCTTTATCAGACTCCTCTATTCTAAAAGCTGGATATTTATTAGGGACTACTCTTACTTTCCATCCAGGAGTATTTGGTGCTGTCCCTGGTTCTCTAATAGCAAAAACTTCTGGTGGAGTTTTATCTTCATTTCCCGGTTCAAAAGGACATTTTTTTATATCCCCATATTCTTCTTCATAAACATGAATTGCATAATCATTTGGTCTTCTAGCTCTTTCTGGAGCTATAACTGTCCATGTATCTTTTAAATAACTGTATCTAAGTTCTGACAATTAACTTCCTCTTTTGTTTTTTATCTTTATTTTAAATCATTTAAATGTGTTAACGTTGCTCCTTTTAAAAGCATTAAATTTATAGCTTTTTCACTATCTCCTGGATTCACATCCACTCCTTTTATTGCATCTTCTAACACAAAAACTTGATAACCTAAATTTAAAGCACCTATAACAGTATTTTTTACACAATAATCTGTAGCTACTCCTCCAACAAAAACTCTTTTTATACCTCTTTCCTTTAAAAGCTCATTAAGTATAGTCCCTTGGAAACCAGAATAAGCATCAAAATCTCTGCTTGTTCCTTTAGAAATAATAAACTTATTGTCCAAAGGAAGTTTTAAATCAGGATGAAATTTTGCTCCTTCTGTATCCTGTATACAGTGAGGAGGCCATATCCCACCATACCCTTTAAAAGAAATATGATTTTCAGGATGCCAGTCTCTTGTAAAATATACAGGATTTCCTCTTTTTTCAAAAATTTCTATATATTTATTTAAAGGCTCAACAACTTTATCTCCTTCAGGAACAGGTAAAGCACCTCCTGGCATAAAGTCATTTTGAACATCTACTACGATAAGAGCATCTATATCTGTTATTTTTAATTTCATTTTTTCCTCCGCTAACACAAATTTCTTTAAAGTTTATATCAAACAAGCCTATAGTAAAAGATTATAAGCTGGAGTTAGTAAAAAATTTAGCGCAAAGTGCTTATAAATGTTTTAGTATAAAGTTAGATTTTTAATAAAGACAATAAAAGGAGGTTAGTCCAGTGAAAGCTGTTATTATGGCAGGAGGGTTTGGGACAAGAATTCAACCTTTAACAAACAGTATTCCAAAGCCCATGCTTCCTATAATGAATAGGCCTATGATGGAGCATATACTAAAAAGGGTTAAAAGTGCTGGAATAACAGATATTGTTGTCCTTTTGTATTTTAAACCAGAAGTTATAACAGATTATTTTAAAGATGGCTCAGATTTTGGGGTAAATATCACCTATGTTCGTCCAGATGATGATTACGGGACAGCTGGAGCTGTGAAGAAAGCTGAGAAATATTTAGATGAAACGTTTATCGTTGTAAGTGGAGACCTTGTAACAGATTTTGATTTTAAAGAGATTATCGGTTTTCATCAGGTCAAAAACTCAAAACTTACAATAACCCTTACATCTGTAGATGACCCTCTACAATTTGGTGTTGTTATAACAGATAAAGAAGGAAGAATTTTAAGATTTTTAGAAAAACCTGGCTGGGGAGAGGTTTTCAGTGACACCATAAACACCGGTATTTATATTATAGAACCAGAAATCCTTAAATATATTCCTGAAAATGTTCCTTTTGACTTTAGTAAAGACCTTTTTCCTCTTTTAATGAAGCAAGGGATAACCCTTTATGGTTTTAAAGCTAAAGGCTACTGGAGAGATGTAGGAAACCCAGAAAGTTATAGGGAGGTTTTCAAAGATATTTTTTCTGGAAAAGTAAAAGTTTTTATCCCTGGAGAGAAATTTTCTGTAGGAAATGGAACTGTATATGCTGAAGAAGGAACAAAACTTCCAGATGATATAAAAATAGAAGGCACCGCAGTTTTAGGAAAACATGTTTCCTTAAAAAAAGGCACTCATCTTAAAGATGTAGTAATAGGAGATAAAACAGAAATTGGAGAAAACACATCTATAGAAGACTCTGTTTTATGGTGGGACGTAAAAATAGGGGAGAACTGCAAATTTAACAACAGTGTTATCTGTAATAATGTTGAGATTGGAAACAATGTAAAGGCAGAAAAGGGAGTTATTATCGCAGAAAAAACAGAAGTAGAAGATAATGTAGTTTTTGAAAAAGATGTTATTGTATGGCCAGAGAAATTCATTGAAGAAGGTTCTATTGTAAGTTCAAATCTTATTTGGGGAGAAAAGTGGAAAAAGACTGTTTTTGAAGGAGGAAAGGTCTCAGGAAGAACAAATATAGAACTTTCCTGTGAGATGGCGGCGAAACTTGGAGAGACTTTTGGCAGTATTCTTCCAAAAGGAAGTGTTGTTCTTATGTCTAGGGACTATCATAGAGCTTCAAGGATGCTCAAAAGAGCTTTTCTTGGAGGCCTGCTGTCAACTGGAATAAATGTTATTGATATGAAGCTTTTATCTCCACCTGTTATGAGGTATCTTGTTTTAAACACAGATGCTGTTGCTGGCGTTCATTTTAGACAATCTCCTTCAAATCCTACATATACAGAAATTCTTTTTTATGATAATGATGGAGTTCCAATAGATACAAATACTGAAAAATCTTTAGACAGAATTTTCTTTAGAGAAAGATTTAGAAGAGTTAATTTTAATGAAATAGGAGAGATAAAAGAGCAACCTCTTCTAACAGAAAACTATAAAGAAGCTTTCCTTTCCCTTATAGATGCCCCATCAATAAAATCAACTAAGTTTAAAATTGTTGCTGATGTTCTAAATGGTGCTTTATCTACTATTTATCCAAAACTTCTTAATGAGCTGGGAATAGAAAATATAACCTTAAATGCATATTTTGATGAAAAAAAACTTGCAAATATTCCTGTTTTACAAAAAACAGCTATAGATAATGTTGCACGGATAGTAAAAACTCTAGACATGAATGCAGGTTTTGTTTTATTCCCAAGTGGTCACAAACTTAAAATTCTCTTAGATACAGGAGAAAATATTCCTAATCATAAAGCTCTGCTTATGATTCTTCTTCTTATAGATAAAACTATTGATAAACAAGTAAAAGCTTATCTTCCTGTTTCAGCTCCAGATGTTTTAGATGAGCTTTTAGAAAATGTTATTATTGAAAGAGGAAAAACAACTAGTCTAAAATCAAACTTTTTAAAAGATTATTATTTCTTTGGAAATATTCAGGGAAATTATACATTTACTCAGCTTTCCTTTTCTCCTGACAGTATGTTCACTAGTGTAAAAATTCTTGAAATGCTTTCGAAAACAGGAGAAAGTATATCTTCTGTTTTAAATCAGATACCAGATTACTTCTTTAAACACATTGTTATAGGATGTCCTACTAATCTAAAAGGTAAAATGATGAGAAAATTTACAGAAGAAGCTATGGATAAAGAAGCATCCTTTATAGATGGTGTTAAAATCTTTGAAGGTGGGAAAAATTGGGTTTTAATGATACCAGACCAGTATGAAGATATAATACATTTATATATTCAGGCTGAAAATGAAGAAAAAGGTAAAGAGTTGATAGAAAAATATACTGAAAAAATTAATAAATGGTTAACAGAAAAAGAGTAAGGGAGTTTTTATGAAAGGGACTATAGCAGCAGGAGATAAACTAACAGCCGAAGCTGGAGGAGAAATTTTAAAAGCTGGAGGCAACGCTTTTGATGCAGCAATTGCTGCTGCTTTTGCTGCTCCTTTAACAGAGCCTGCATTAACAAGTTTAGGAGGGGGAGGTTTTCTTTTAGGAATAGAAAAAAATTCAAAACCGATTGTCTATGATTTTTTTGTAGATGTTCCTCCAAAAAGAATAGAAAACCCTGATTTTTATCCTGTTTATGTAGATTTTGGCTCTGCAGTCCAAGAATTTCATATTGGTTGTGGCTCTATAGCTATTCCAGGTATGGTTGCTGGACTTTTAAGAGTTCATCAAGAAAAAGGAAAACTTCCTTTAGAAGAAGTAATAAAACCTGCTGTAAGGTATGCTAAAGAAGGAATTTTCTTATCAAAAACACAAGCCTCTTTCATTAAACTTTTAGAGCCTATTTTTACAGCTACTGAAGAAGCAAGAAAAATTTATGCTCCAAATGGAAAACTTATAAATGAAAAAACTCTTTTTAAAAATCCTGATTATGCTGATTTTCTTGAAAATTTAGCAAAAGAAGGAAGCTGGATTTTTTATGAAGGGGAAATAGCTGATAAGATAGAAAATCTTTCATTACAAAGAAATGGTCTTATAAGAAAAGAAGATTTAAGAAAGTATAAAGTAGAGGAAAAAAACAGTATATCTTTTTCTTTTAAAAAATATAAAATACACACAAATCCTCCTCCTTCATTAGGAGGAATTCTTATTTCATTTTCTCTTAGGCTTTTAGAAAATGAAAACTTAAAAGAGTTTGGGTCTTTGTCTCATATTTCAGCTTTAATAGAAAGTATGTATACAACTCAACTATTTAGAAAAGAAAAGATAAATGATAATGTTTTTTCTGATTTATCTTTCTTTTTAGAAGATAAAGAGATTTTAGAAAAATACAAACAAATTTTTAAAAAAAGATTAAATTTATGGGGAAATACAACTCATATATCTGTTTTAGATGAAGAAGGAAATGCTGTAAGTATGACAACAACAAATGGAGAAGGCTCAGGATGTGTTATTCCTAAAACAGGAATCATGCTTAATAATATGCTTGGAGAAGAAGATTTAAATCCTCAAGGTTTTTTTAAATATCCTCCTTATGTAAGACTTCCTTCTATGATGTCTCCAACTATTGTTTTACAAAATGAAACTCCTTTTCTTATTTTAGGAAGTGCAGGAAGTAATAGAATTAGAAGTGCTATCATTCAAACAGTTTTAAATGTTCTTGTTTTTAGAAAACATGTAAAAGAAGCTGTGGAGCTTCCAAGAATTCATTATGAAAATGGTATCGTTTATTTTGAACCAGGATTTAATCAAGAAGTTATAGAAAAAACAAAACAGTTTTATAAAACTATTTTATTTAAAGAAAAAAGCCTTTTTTTTGGCGGCGTTCAGGCTGTTTTTAAGGATTTTTCAGGAGCAGGAGACCCAAGAAGAGGTGGATACTCTTTAGCTATTTTAAAGTAGAGATAAAGTTTTCATAATAAGTAATAGCTTCAACTTCTGCTTGTAATAAATCTTCTAAGGAAAGATTTAATTTTTCTAATGTTTCTTTAGCTTCAGATATATTTTCTTTTTCTAAGTCTATAATACTTTTTAAAAGTCTTCCTAAAACTCCTCTATATTTCAAGATAGCTTCTTTTATATCTTCAGAAACATTTATTTCTTCTAAAATCTCTTCTGTAGACTTTCCTAAAGCTACTCCTATTAAAGAAAGCATACCTACAAGGTAAGCTTTATCTATAATTTCATAATCATTTGTTATTTTTTTTGTCAAAATCTCCATCATTTTACCTCTAATTATGGCTCTTTCTAAAATAGGGTTTTGTCTAGGCTCAATACCACCAAAAGCAAAAATCTGTAAGATAATCCATTTTTGTAGATTTCTATATCCTAATATAGATAAAGCCTGTTTAATAGAAGATATTTTTTGTCTTAGATAAAAAAATGGAGAGTTAACATATTTTAATAAATTATAACTAAGGTCTGGGTTAGCTTTTAAAAATTCTTCTATTTTAGAAAAATCTTCTTCTTTTATGACCATTTTTAAAAGATTTATTAAAGCAAGTTTAGAAGGAGATAAACTTTCTCCTTTAAAAAAAGAAGGCTCTTCAAAAAATAATCCTTGAAATAAATCAAAGCCTAAACTTTTTGTTAAAAGGAAATCTTTTTCATTTTCTACTTTATAAGCTATTAATTTAGCATTTACAAATTCTTTTAATGTATCTGTTGAAATTTTTAAATCTTTATCATCTTTAAACAGGCTTTA
>JAADDV010000182.1 GCA_013153795.1 Aquificota bacterium
CATCTATTGTTTTAAGCTCCTTAGAAGTTTTAGTAAATAATAATGTGGTTATTGCATCTTTTATCTGTGGCAATCTTTTTTCTACTTCCATTTTTATCTGTTCATTTTCAAGCTCTAAAACAACTGTTACTTTCAAATATCTATCTGCATCTTTATCTGCCAAATTAACAACAAAAGTCCCTACTTCAAACATAATTCCTAGATTTTCTATATCTTGAACTTCTTTTTCCAATTCTTCCGTATTTGGCTGTTGCTCCTCTTCTTTAGCTTTATCCATTACTAAAAATTTATAAGCTCCAGCTCCTCCTAAAAGACCTAAAATAAGAGCTAAAATTATTATTAGTTTTTTCTTCCCGCCTTTTTCTTCTTCCTGTTCCTGCTCTTTATTTTCTTCAGCCATAAAAGAACCTCTTTTTATTTTGTTTTAGATAATCGGATTTAGGAAATCTGAAATTTAGATTATACCAGACTACATAACGATATGTGTAAAAATTTTTTACACATTTTAAAGAAGAAAAATACTCTATAAAGTTTGTAAAATAGAAAAGTCAGTATAAATTAACTCAAAAAACTAAAAGGGACAGGTAAATGGCAAAGGAAAATCTCATTCCAAAACCAACAATAGAGTGTGACTGCACAAAGCCTATTGATACAAATACAGAGTGTTTTCAGTGCGGAATTCCTATTACAGGAAAACCTGTTCAATACAAAATAGATGGAGAAGTTAAGGATTTTTGCTGTTTTGGTTGCTATCTGATATATAAAACAACAGGTCTTAGAGGAGATGAAGGAACTGCTTTAGCCTTTCTTGGAAAATTTGGTTTTGGTTATTTTCTTGCAATGCTTGTTTTTATGCTTTCTACATATGTGTATGGTTTTCATATGACCCCTGATGACCCTCAAGCCCAGATGTTTGTTGGTTTTATAAAATGGGTTATTGTGATTCTTGCAACACCTGTAATGCTTATTTTAGGTATTCCTATTCTTAGAAATGCTCTATCTGGCGGAAAGATAAATCTAAACACAGATACCCTTATAGCTGTTGGAGCTTTTTCTGCTTATTTTCTTTCTTTATACTCTCTTCTTACTGGAGGACACTCTTTTTATTTTGAAACAGCAACAATGATTTTAGTTCTTGTTACATTTGGTAGATATTTAGAGACATCTTCTAGAGCAAAAGCATCAAACTTTATGAAAGAACTTTTAAAACTTTCTCCAGAAAAGGCAATTGTTATAAGAGACGGAAAAGAGATACAGGTTTCCAAAGATGATATAAAAGTTGGAGATATAGTTAAAATCCTGCCTGGAGATAAAATACCTGCCGATGGCGTAGTTATTGAAGGTCAGGGACATGTAGATGAAAGTCTTTTAACAGGAGAGTCAAAACCTGTTTTAAAGAAAGTAGGAGATGAGCTTTTTACAGGAACTACAAATATAGATGGAAGCTTTAAGATAAAAGTTCACAAACCTGCCGAGGACTGGACACTTAACAGATTTATTACCCTTATGAAAGAGATAAGAAATACAAAAGCCCCTATAAACAGAATAACAGACACAATAGCAGCTTGGTTTTTACCAGTTGTTGTTTCTATAGCAGCAGGAGCTTTCATCTACTGGTATATCCATGATGGTTTTGAAAAAGCTTTAATTGTATCTATGTCAGTTCTTCTTATATCATGCCCATGTGCATTTAGTATAGGAGCTCCTCTTGCTTTATGGATAGGACTTGGGGAAGCTATGAGGGAAGGAATAATTATCAGAGGAGCTGATGTTTTAGAGAAGCTTTCTACAGTAAAACATATCTTTTTTGATAAAACAGGAACTATAACAGAAAGAAATATGGTTGTAGGACAGGCTGTTGTAGAAAACGATGATGTTTTAGAGATTGCCTGCAGTGTTGAGAAAAACTCAGAGCATCCCCTTGCAAAAAGTTTTGTTTCATATGCTGTCCAAAAAGGAATAAAATGTGAGAAAGAAGCAGAGTTTTTCAAAGTTCATTTTGGAAAGGGAGTTGAAGGTATCGTTGATGGAAAAAAGGTTTTTATCGGAAGTAAAGCTTTTATGGAAGAACTTGGATTCGGCATTCCAGAAAAATATCTAAAAATAGAAAAACAGGCAGAAGAAAACGGAGAGATTCCTGTTTTCATAGCAGTAGAAAACGCTGTAAAAGGGATAGTAACTTTTACTCAAAAAATAAAAAAGGAAGCTTCAAAAGCTATAAATGTATTAAAAAAACTAAAAATAAATATCTCTGTTTTAACAGGAGATACACCTTATTTTGCAAAAATCCTAAAAGAAAAACTCGGGATTGAGGATGTAAGGGCAGGACTTTTACCTGAAGACAAGCTAAAAGCTATAAAAGAGGAAAAACAAAAAGGAAAAACAGTTTCTATGGTAGGAGATGGAATAAATGATGCACCAGCTTTAGTTGAAGCCGATATAGGAATAGCAATGGGCTGTGGAACAGACCTTACAAGGGAAAGTGCAAATATAAGTCTTTTAAGTGATGACCTTAGAAAAATTCCTCTTATGATTCTTTTGGCTAAAAAAGTAAAAAAGGTTATATACACAAATATGTTCTGGGCTTTTATATACAACATTATAGGAATTGGACTTGCTGTTATGGGAAAACTAAGTCCTATATTTGCAGCTGTGGCAATGGTTCTATCAAGTGCCTTTGTAATCGCAAACTCTATAAGAGTAAAGAACTGGTAAACTGCTCTAGTATATGCTAGAGCAGTTTTTAATAACTTTTTATTCGAAATCTCATTTTTTTCTAGCAAAAACCAAATATCCTGTATGAGCTACCATTCTATCCTCTGGTCTGAGTCTATCAGGAACAGGTTTGTAGTGGCGAAGAAGTATTTCCACAACTTCAAAATCTATAAAACCATATTTTTCTAGTTCTTCTAATGTTTGGCTAACTTGATTTGTTGTTGGAAGCAGAAAGCCTACAGGAGCACCATTTTTTAAAGAATTTTTTATATTTTCTATATAAAGCCACGGCTCTCTTACGTCTATAAAACCAGCATCAAAAAAATCCTCTGGTAAAGGCTGAGATAAGTCCTGATGATAAGCTTTTACATATTCTTCAAATCCAGCAAGTTTTATATTTTCAAGGGCATTTTTTAAGTATTTTTCTTCCCTTTCATAACAGTATATTTTCCCAGAAGGTTTTACAGCATTTGCCATAACAATAGTCAAAGCACCACTTCCTATCCCACTTTCAAGAACATTCATTCCATCTGTTATACCAAGTTTAAGGGTTATATAAGCGCTATCTTTTGGATATATAATCTGGGTTTTTCTTTTAATACCATACATTATAATGTCGTAAAGAGTAGGCTTTAGAATCACATACTCATGACCTTTGTGAGTCTGAACTACATCTCCGTAAGATTTACCTATAATCTCATCATGGGGAATATTCCCTTTATGAGTTCCAAAAATCTCACCTTTTTTAAGTTTTATAAAAAAGGAATTTTTTTTATCTTTTAACCAAACTGTATCACCTTCTTTAATCAACACTCACCTCTTTTTATTACTCTATTCCTTTTATAGCCATAGTTCCAAATGTGATAATAAAGATTAATCCTATTAAAATTGTAAAAATTATCGCTAAAATTTCCGCCATATCAATATTCCTTTAAACTCTTTCTTATATTTGACCACACTTTAACTGTTAATACACTCACTATAAATATAAGACCAGTTAAAAATATAAGAAAGAAAACATTTAGAAAAAAACAAATCCTTTATCTTTAGGAAGTCTGTATATTACTGTTCCTGCACCTGCACCAGGAGTCAAAAGGATTAAACTAAATGTTCTAAACAGACCTTCTTTTATCTTAACCTTTTCAATGTTAAGTTTCCTTTTCTCTATTTCTAGTTTCTCTTTTTCAAAATCCATAATCGGCTCCTATAACTCTCTTAAGGAGTGCCAATTATCAGCATACTTTACAATAGAAGAAAAACTGAGACTGGTTATCTTTCCAAGAAGAGCTTCTGGAGAATGGAGCTTTTTGTTTTTTATTTCCTTTTTTAGTTCTTTTTCTGTAAGAATAAAAAACTCTGGCTGTATATATTCTTCTGGAGGGATATATACAAAAATATAAAAGACAGGAGAAAGTTCCTCTTCCTTTTCTACTATCCAGGATTTTTTAAATTTTTGCCCAGAGACTTTTATATAAAAAGTTTTGTTCTCATAAGAACACTGCAAAATAGTATCATCTACAATAGAAACAACAAAACCTCTTCTTGATAGCTGTGCTGCTGTATAAAATAAAGCTGTTTTCTGTGTTGTAAGAATACTTTCTTTTAACTGCATAACTCTTCTAGCTCCTCAACAAACGCTTTTATTATTTTCAGATAGCTTTTATATCTTTCACAGGAGATTTCACCTTTTTTTACAGCCTCTTTAACACCACATTCAGGTTCATTTGTATGGGTGCAGTTTGGATATTTACAGCTGTATCTTAAAAACTCTCTGAAATAATCTTTTACCTCTTTTTTATCCATAAAGAGCAAAGCATCAACCTTAGAAAATCCTGGAGCATCACCAACAAAGGAGTTTTCTCCAAATTTATAAAGTCTTACTCCTGTTGTAGTATGTCTTCCTCTTCCTGTTTTTTCACTAACTTCTCTTGTCTCAAGTTTTATTCCTAAAAGTTTTGAAAGAATAGAACTTTTTCCGACACCAGAAGGACCTGCTAAAACACATATAGAACCTTTTACAAAATCTTTAAGATTTTGAATTCCCTCTCCTGTTTCTGCACTTACCTTTGCAACATCATAACCAGCATCTGAGTAAATTTTTGTCCATTTTTCAAGTTCTTTAAGCTCTTTTTCTGTATGAAGAGTATCTATTTTATTAAAAACAATAACTGGCTCAACACCAAGATGTTCATAAACAACAAGAAGATTATCCAGCAAGAAATTATCAAAATCTGGATTTTTTATAGACACCACAATTATTGCCCTATCAACATTTGCAATAGGAGGTCTAACAAGAAGATTTTTCCTTTCTTCTACATCTTCTATAGCAAAAGTGTTACTATCAACAACATTTCCAAGGACATAGTCCCCAGCATAAATCTTTGTTTTCTTTAGAACCTTTTTTCTAGGAATTCCCCTATAGGTTTTATCCTCATCAAACAGATAAACACCTATCATTTGAGCTTCTCTATCTACCACAAGTCCTCTTTTCATAATACCTCTCATAAATCATAAAAATTTCTTTTTAGGATAAAAATATATAAGATATAAGAGAAACAAATAAGAGGCAAACTAATGGATAATTTTTTAAAAATCAAAGTAGAGAAAACCTTTGCAGTAATAGGAGATGTCCATGGCTGCTTTGTAGAGTTTAAAGCTTTAGTAGAAAAGATAAGAAAAGAATATGGAAAAAATACTCTTATCATCTCTGTTGGAGATACAGTAGATAGAGGAGACTATAATATAAAAACTGTAGAATACTGTTTTTCTCTAAAAAAAGAAGGTTATTTTATTGAGGTTCAAAGCAATCATAATTATAAATTTTATAGATGGTTAAAAGGTCGTAATGTTAATGTCAGTCATGGATTACAAAAAACTATTAATGAATTTCTTTCGTTAGAAGAAAAAGAAAGAGAAATATTTAAAGAAAAGTTTATTAAATATTATGAAGAATGCCCTTTATATCTTATAGTAGAAACTCCAAAAGATGATGTAATTGTTGCTCATGCAGGAATAAAAGATGAGATGATTGGAAAGGTTAATAAAAGAATAAAAGCTTTTGTTTTATATGGAGAAACAACAGGAAAATTTACAGAAAAAGGGTTCCCTGAAAGATTAGACTGGACAAAAGATAGAGTTGTTAAACCAGATTCTCCAAAAATTGTTTATGGACATGTGGTTTATGATGAACCTTATATAAACAACAAATGTTATGGTATAGATACAGGTTGTGTCCTTGGAAATAAACTTACAGCTTATTTACCTCTTGAGGAAAAATTTATTTTTGAAAAAGCAAGAAAAACATATTTTTCTTTTGATTGAAAAACTTTAATAGATTTTAAAAAGAACCCTTCTCCTAGGGAGAAGGGAGGATAGGGTCATGAAACTAAGAACCCCCTCAATTTGAGGGCTTATCTTTTCATATTCATTGTTTCCTGTAAAACTTGGTCTGATGTTGTTATTGTTCTTGCATTTGCTTGATAAGCTCTTTGAGCAGTTATAAGATTTATAAACTCTCTTGAAATATCAACATTTGAAAGCTCTAAAAATCCACTTCTAACTTTAGATATAACGCCACCAGGAACAATAATAGGAGTAAAGGTTTGCTGATTAGGAAGATAAAGATTATTTCCTTTTCTTACAAGAATTTCTTTATCTTTGAAGGTTGCTATTGCTATTTGAGCCCAATCTCTAACCTGTCCATTTGAGTAAACTCCTCTTATAATACCATCTTCACTTACGGCTACTGATAAAAGGTCTCCCTTTGCATATCCATTTTGTTCTGCATAAAAGATAAAATCAGAATCAAGCTGTCTTATTTCGGCAACGTTTAAGGTTATTTGAAGTGGATTTGCTCCTGTATTTAATGTTTGAGAAAATTGATTTGTCATAGGGATAGGATTGGATAGAATCTGTGTATAATCTCCACCAGCTACAGCTACAGTTTCATCATATGTTTTATACTCTATTGTAAGTGTTGACCCTGCTATTCCATCTCCAGAAGCCTGATTTAAGAGTATTTTTCCATCATCATAGCTTATTGTTCCAATAATACGATTATCATTTTCTAAGTCGATAATATTTCCATGTCCGTCATCTATCCATTTAACTGTATTTCCATTAAACTCAGTTATTTTTACGCTACCTAATAAAATAGGCTGATTTAAATCTGGATTAGAAAAATCTCCTAAATCTTCATTTTCTTCCCATGTAGCTGTTTGAGTTCCAGAATCCAGACCAACAAATTGTATATTTGTAACCTCTCCATTACTGTTGAAGTTTATTTCTAAAATGTCATATGTTTGTCCATCTTTTGTATATTGAATAGGTTCATCATCTAAAAGACCAAAAACTCTCCATTGGTTTGTTCCTGTATGGATAAAGAAATATTCAAGATTATGAGCTGTTCCAATAGAATCATAAACCTGAATATTATTTACATAACTAAAAGTATTTGAATCTCCAGCATCAAAAGGCTCTGTTATAAATGGTGAAGAAACAGCTAAATTTGTTGGTTCTTTAAAAGCAACTCTTGATGTAACATGAGGGTCTATAGAGTTTTTAATATTAATAGCACCTATAGCTCCTGCTATATTTCCATTTTCATCTAACATCCATCCTTGAAGTTTTAATCCACTAATATTTATTAAATCTCCATTAGCATCTAATCTGAATTGTCCTGCTCTTGTGTAATATCTCATTCCTGCGCTGTCTTCAACCATAAAAAATCCTTCTCCATCAAGGGCAAGGTCTGTTGGAGAGTTTGTATTCATAAACGAACCTTGGGAAAAGTCTTTAGTTGTACTACCTACAAAAACTCCACCACCAACTTCTATATTTTTAGGAGAACCATTAGCATATGTTGAAATACTTTTAGCTATTAAATCCTCAAAATTAACTCTTTCTGCCTTAAAACCTATAGTATTCACATTTGCAATATTATCTGAGATAATAGAAAGCCATTCTTTATTTGCATTTAAGCCTGTGTTTCCTGTATAAAAAGATTGAATCATTTTTTCACCCTCCTATCTGGACAATAGCATCTATATCTACTTTATTGTTTCCAAAAACTGCTTTTATCTTCCCATCTTCTCTTAAAATACTTTCTACTAAAGCTTGAGAATAAACTACAGTTTCTATTTTTTCTCCATTTTTCTGAGCTTCTATATAAACTGTATAATAACCATCTGAGAGATTATCATTTTCTATTTTAAATGTCATATCCTTATTTCCTTTCACATTTTTAAATGTTTCTTTTTCAACTATCTGACCTTTTGAATCCATAATAACAATATTTACAAAATCTGCATCATCTTTTAGTCTAAACTGAATTGTAGACTTACCATCTTTAACATATGTCAAATTTCCTTCATAAAATATCTTTTTTCCTATAAGGCTAGACCCATATAAAAGAGCATTAGATTCATTTACAGATTTTAGTAAATCTATTGTTTTTTGAAAATCATTTAGTATTTCCATTTCTCTAAGTTTAACAGTATTATTAATAAACTCAGAAATATCTTTTGCTTCTAACGGGTCTTGCCACTGAAGATCTGTTAAAAGGACTTTTAAAAAGTCCTCATTAGACATTTTTGAATTATCGTAATTTTTATCTACTATTTTTATTTCTTTTACTAAGTTATTGTTTATTCCATCTGATACCATACTCACTCTCCCCTTTTACTATTATTTTTTCAACTAGCTCTTTTAGTTTTTTAAAAGAGTTTTCTAAATTTTCTTTTTCATTCATATTTTGTTTTATAAAATTAACTAAATCCTGATGCACATCTATAGCTAAATCTATTTTAGGATTACTTCCTTTTTTATATAAACCTAAATTTATCATATCTTCAGCATCTCTGTATACACTTTCTATCTCATAAAATATAGATTGATAATATAGTATTTCGTCTGATACAAGCTGAGGCATTAATCTACTTACACTTTTTAAAATATCTATTGCAGGAAATATACGTTTATTTGCTAAGTCTCTAGAAAGAATAATATGTCCATCTAAAAAGCCCATTGCAGCATCAGCAACAGGGTCCATAGAAATATCATCTCCTTCTATCAAAACAGTGTATATTCCTGTAATACTTCCTTTTCCAGAAAAAGCTCCAGCTTGCTCTATAAATTTTGGCAATAAGGCAAAAACAGAAGGAGTATAACCTTTTGTAGTTGGAGGCTCTCCTATTGCAAGACCTATTTCTCTTTGAGCCATTGCAAGTCTTGTTAGAGAATCTAGTAAAAAAAGAACATCTTTTCCATTGTTTGAGAAGTATCTAGCAATAGCTATTGATGAGTAAGCTGCCCTTATTTTTGCCAGTGGTGTTTGGTCTGATGTTGCAACAACTACTACAGATTTTTTTAAACCTTCTTTTCCTAAATTATCTTCTATAAACTCTCTTACTTCTCTACCTCTTTCTCCTATTAAAGCAATAACATTTACATCTGCTGATGTAAAACGAGAAATCATTCCTAAAAGTGTACTTTTACCAACTCCAGCTCCAGCAAAAATACCAATTCTCTGTCCTTTACCAAGCGTTAAAAGAGCATTTATACTTCTAACTCCTACATCAAGGGGCTCTTTTATCCTATCTCTGTAAAGGGGATTTATTGTATTATTTTTCAAATAATAAGATTGAGTATACTCTATTTTTTCTTTGTTTAGTGGTTTTCCAAAAGGGTCTATAACACTTCCAAGGAGCTCATCACTAACACCAATACTTACAGGCTCTTGTTTTGCTTCTATCCAACTTCCAACAGAAACACCAACAGTATCATCAAAAGACATTAAAAGAGTTTTTCCATCTTTAAAACCTACTACTTCAGCTTCCAAACCATTTTCTAAAACACATGCATCTCCAATAGAAACTTTTGGTAAAAAAGCTTCTATTATGGGACCAATAACACTTGTAACTTTTCCCTTTATTCTATATCTTGGTATGTTTTTTAATCTCTCTTTTAATTTCATCTTTTAAAATCTTTACTTTTTCTTTAAAATTTGCTTCTATCTGAACATGGTCAAACTCAATTATAAAATCACCATTCTTTAACTTTTCATCTATTTCTATAAATAGATTTTCAATTTCTAAATCTTTAACAAACTTTTCTAAAGAAGGTGAAACAAAAAGTTTTATATGAGAGGAGTTTTTTAACTGTATTATTATTCTTTTTATCTCTTTTGCTAAAAACTCATAGTTCGAAGGGTCTATATACATATAATAAAGAATTTCTTCAAGAGATGATAAAATTAGCTCATCAATAAAATCAATTTTTTTTATATATGTATCTTTCAAACTTTTTAAAAAT
>JAADDV010000109.1 GCA_013153795.1 Aquificota bacterium
TTTCAAGAACTTCTTTTTCTGTGATTTCTTTTTCAATATTAAAAGTTAAATTTTTTAAAAAACTTTTTAATCTATATGTTTTTTCAAAAAGCTCTGGTCTCATGATTTAAGATTATATCTCCAGAATAAAAATTTATTAAAAATAATTTTTTGTTAAAAAATAAAAAAAGAAAAAGAACAAAAAAATAGCAACAATGAAACCTCGTAGCATGGAAAGAAAAAAACTTTCTTTTTTTTGCATTTTATAAAAGAAAAATCCTAAAACAAAAGATTGAAAAATTAGTAATAATATTATACTCAAAATTTTATTGCGATAATCTTCTAAAGAAAAAAAATCTATTTTTATTTGAAAAAAATCTAGAAATATCTTTATTATTTCGTAAGCTAATAACCATATAAAAATCATAAAAATGAAAAAAGAAACTCTAGCTTTAGGAGGAGTATATTTATTCGTTTTCTTCTTCAAGTTCTTTACATTTAATACAAAGTTTTGCTATTGGTCTTGCTTTTAGTCTTTCGTATGGTATTTCTGCTCCACACATCTCACAGATACCATATGTGCCATACTCTATTTTTCTAAGAGTTATCTCAATTCTTTTTAAAACTTTTCTGTCTCTATCAAGGTTTCTAAGCATGACTAGTCTTCCAGCTTCAGCATCAGCCCTGTCTATCTCGTCCCCCCCTTCATAAGATAAAGGCTCTCCCATAGATTTTTGAGATTCTTTTAAAAGCTGCTCTTTCCACTCTAATAAAACTTTTTTCAATTCTTCAACTTGCTCTTTAGTTAAATGTTCCATTTAAAATCTCCTAAATAAACCCCCAAAATATTATTATAAATTTAATTATTGTTAAAAATTTTTCTATTCTTTAATCAAACCATAAAATTTCATTTCTTCTATAAGTTTATCAATCTCTATTTGTCCCGGTGCGAAGGATTTACCAATAAAAGTATAAGAAATTAAAGAACCAAAGAAAAATCCTGCCACTCGTGTTATACGACCTAAATCTCCCATCCCAATAGCTACAAGATTTTTATCTTTGTTTTTATAGGTCGTCGACAATATTCTTCCTACATCATCAGCACTTTTTACAACAAAAGCATACTTTATAATGTCAGGATTCAAAGAAGCAGATTTATCTATAATCGACTGAATTTCTTCTTCTGAAGGAGTTTTTTCAAAATCATGGTAAGAAACAAGAGAAAGAACTTTGTTTTCTTTTGCCAGGTTTATAACATCTTTGTTTATACCTTCAGATGTAAGCTCAATATCAACAATATCTGCTGTATCTATAATCTCTTTGAATATGTTGAATCTTTCAGAATTAGGTATGTCTGTTCCACCTTCTTCTTTTGAACGGACTGTAGCAAGAAGATAAAATCCATATTTTTTTACTAAACCTGCTTTTTCTTTTATGTATGAAATATCAAAAGAAGAAAACTGATCTATTCTAAGTTCTATTATATCTATAGGTTTTTCCTTTGCTTGTTTTAGTTTTTCTTCTAAATCTTTATCATCTAGTGGTAAGGCGATTAAAGGTCTTTTTTTATCAAGAACCATACTCAGCTCCTTAAATAAGGGTTTTCTGAACTATCTTTTTAAGTTCTTCATAAATATCCTTTCCACCTGCTATCACATTTCCATCAAGTTTATCTTCTCCATGAAAATTTGAGAAAATACCTCCTGCCTCTTTTATCAGTAAAGCCCCTGCAGCTATATCCCAGATAGAAAGTTTCATCTCAAAGAAACCATCAAATATACCTTCAGCTGTCATTGCAAGGTCTACAGCTGCTGCGCCAGGTCTTCTAACAGCTGAAAAGGTTAGCATTGCTTCCCTGAAAGCTTTTAAATATGTATCTATCTCTTCTACATATCTGAATGGAAAGCCTGTTGCTATAATCGCCATTTCTTTTGGTCTATTTGAGACTTTTATTCTTTCTCCATTCATATAAGCACCAAGACCTTTTCCTGCCCAGTAAAGTTTATCGAGCATTGGTATATAAACAGCCCCTGCAATAATCTCATCTTTTTTCTGCAAAGCCACAGAAACAGCGTAAATTTCAAAACCATTTATGTAGTTTTTTGTTCCATCTAAAGGGTCTACAATCCATAAATACTCACTTTCTTTATTTCCGATAACTCCTTCTTCCTCACCTAAAAAAGCATGCTCTTGATATACAGAGAGGATAAAATTTCTTATCCTCTCTTCTGACTTTTTATCTACATATGTAACGAAATCTTTTCTCGCTTTATACTCAACATCTTCTCTTTTAATTTTTTTAAAGTTTTCTTTTAGTATAGAGCCACCTAAAACGGCAGCTTCTTTAGCTGTTTGTATAAACGTATCTAACTCCATAACCTCTCCTTATTCTGCTTTTGTTATTGCTTCAAGACATGGAAGCTGTTTTCCTTCTAAAAGTTCTAAGAAAGCTCCTCCACCTGTTGATATATAACTTATTTTGTCTACAACACCAGCTTTATGTATAGCGTAGTCTGTGTCTCCTCCTCCAGCTATAGAAAGAGCTGGGCTTTCTGCAATAGCATGGGCAAGCTCAAAAGTTCCCATTTTAAATTTGTCTATCTCAAAGACTCCCATAGGACCATTCCAGACAATAGTCTGAGCATCTTTTATTATCTCCTTTATTAAAACAACAGATGCATGACCTATATCTAGTCCCATCCAGCCTTGAGGTATCTCCTGCCAAGGAACTTCTAAAACAGGGGTCTGTTCTGAAATAGCCTGTCCACAAACAAAATCAACAGGAAGATAAAATTTTACTTCTCTTTTTTTAGCTTCTTCTAAAACATGCAAAGCTTCATCAAACATGTCTTCTTCAACAAGGGAAGAACCTACGTTATACCCTTGGGCTTTTATAAAGGTAAAAGCCATTGCTCCACCGATAAAAATCTTATCTACTTTATCTAAAAGATGTTTGATAACCCCAAGTTTTGAAGAAACTTTTGCCCCTCCAATAAAAGCAACAACTGGTCTTTGGGGATTTACCAGGGCTTTTTCAAAATATTTAAGCTCCCTTTCTAATAAGAATCCCATAACTACAGGCTGAACATAGTCTTTTATTCCATACATAGAAGCATGTTTTCTGTGGCATGTTCCAAAAGCATCTATAACATAGATTTCAGCTAGTTTTGCAAGAGCTTTAGCGAACTCAGGGTCATTTTTCTCTTCCCCTGGATGAAATCTGAGATTTTCCAGAAGGATAATATCCCCTTCTTTCATAGAAAAAATTGCCTCTTCAACAGAGGAACCTATACAGTCAGGTAAAAACTTTACTTCTCTCCCTAACAATCTTTCTAATCTTTTAGCAACAGGATAGAGGGAATATTTAGGGTCTCTTTTTCCTTTTGGTCTTCCAAGGTGAGAAGCAAGAATAATTTTTGCATCTCTATCTAACAGATAATTAATTGTAGGAATTGTCTCTCTTATTCTGACATCATCAACAATATTTCCATGTTCATCTAATGGAACGTTATAATCGGCTCTAACAAAAACCCTTTTTCCAGAAACATCAACATCTTCCAAAGTTAAATATCCATTAAACATGGCCCCTCCTTGATATCTATCCTACATAAACAGAAAAATTATAACAAAGAGGGTAGACTTTATATATTATTTATAGTGATAAATTTATAAGGAGAAAAACAATGAAAAAATTTATATCTCCAGCAAAAATAAATTTAGGGTTATGGGTTTTAGGAAAAAGGCCTGATGGTTATCACGAAATTCTTACTTATTTTCATACTATTGAACTAGCTGATTATATTTCTATATCAAAAGCTCCTAAACTTATTATTGAAACAACAAACCCAGAGATTCCAACAAATGAAGAAAATATTGTTTATAAAGCATTGAAAAAATTTGAAGAATGGACAGGAATAGAACCTAATTATAAAGTTTTCATAGAAAAAAATATTCCTGTTGGAGCAGGGCTTGGAGGAGGAAGCTCTAATGCTGCAACAGTTTTAAAAGCAATAAATGAAATTGAAGGAAATCCTCTAACAGAAGAAGAACTTTTTAAACTTGCTTCAACAGTTGGAGCAGATGTTCCTTTCTTTTTAAAAGGAGGATTTGCTAAAGCTGAAGGAATTGGAGAAAAACTTACTTTTTTAGATAAGACTTTTGAAGAAAAAATATTTATTATTTATCCACAAGTTTCTATTTCAACAAAAGAAATATATCAAGCTTTAACAGAAAAAGACTTGACAAAAAAAGAAGAAATCCCTATAATAGATAGTCTGTTAGAGGATTTTAATTTGCTTCTTGACAGAATAGAGAATAAGTTAAAAACAGTGGTTCAAGAAAAATATCCTGTTGTCAAAGAAGTAATAAATACGTTAGAATATTTAGGATATAAACCTTTTTTAAGTGGAAGTGGTAGTGCCGTTTTTGCAGTAGGAACACCTTCTGAAAAAGTAAAGCTCGTTTGTAAAACAAAAGGTTGGAGACTTATAGAAACAACTCTTAAATAAAAGACACTGGGGAGTAGTTCAGCTGGCAGAACACCGGATTTTGGATCCGGGTGTCGCAGGTTCGAGTCCTGCCTCCCCAGCTATTTTCAATTTTATTCTCTATCTTATAAAATCAGGCTGGAGGAAATATTTTTGAGTAAGCATTTAAAGCTTATTACTGGAAATGCAAATCCAGAATTTGCTCAAAAAATAGCTGAATATCTTCACACTCCTCTTGCTGATACTCTTGTTACAAGATTTTCAGATGGAGAAATCAGAGTTCAGATAAAAGAAAATGTTAGAGGAGCTGATGTTTTTGTAATCCAGCCATTATCATATCCAGCAAACGACAACATAATGGAACTTCTTCTTATTTTAGATGCTCTTAAAAGGTCTTCAACTCATAGAATAACAGCTGTTATTCCATATTTTGCCTATGCAAGACAAGACAGAAAGGATAAGCCAAGAGTCCCTATATCTGCAAAACTTTTAGCAGATATTATTCAAAAAGCAGGAGCCCAAAGAGTTTTAACAGTAGACCTTCACTCAGCACAAATTCAAGGATTTTTTGATTGTCCTGTAGATAATCTTTATGCACTACCTGTAATTCTTGATTATTTACAAGAAAAAGAATTAAGAAATATGGTTGTGGTATCCCCTGATGCAGGCGGAGTAGAAAGAGCTAGAATGTTAGCAAATAGATTAGGGGCTAGTTTAGCTATTATATACAAAAAAAGGCCAGCTCCAAATGTAGTAGAAACATTAGATGTTATTGGAGATATTGAAGGAAAAAACGCTATAATTGTAGATGATATTATTGATACAGCAGGGACTATTGTTGCTGCTGCAAATATGCTAAAAGAGAAGGGAGCTCTTTCAGTTATTGCTGCATGCACCCATCCTGTCTTTTCTGGTCCAGCTGTAGAAAGATTAAAAAATTCTGAAATAGAAGAAGTGATTGTTACTGATACTATCCCTACAACAGGAAAAGAGTTTGATAAATTAACAGTATTATCTGTTGCTGAGCTTGTTGGGGAAGCAATTAAAAGAATTAATATAGAAAGTTCAGTAAGTTCATTGTTTGTTTAAGGAGGTATTAAGAAAAAATGATACAGAGAATAGAGTGGAAAGCTCTCCAAAGGACACCTGGAAGAAAAAGTGAAGTAAAAGAATTTAGAAGAAAAGGATATATTCCTTTTGAAGTTTATGGAAAAGGAAGAGAAAATGCTCATGGGTATATTTACTGGAAAGATTTAGTAAATAGACCTAAAGGAATGTTTCTTATAGACCTTCATATTGAAGGAGAAGAAGAACCTAGAGTTTGTATTTTAAAAGATATTCAATATAACTATTTAGGAGATACTCCTATTCATGTTGACCTTTATGAGGTTACATTTGGAGTTGAGCTAGATGTTGACGTTCCTGTTGAACTTGTAGGAACTCCAAAAGGTATAGAATATGGTGGGGTTTTAGAACAGCACCTTCATACTATTACGATTAGAACAGTTCCTAGAAAAATACCAGAAAAAATTGAAGTTGATGTTTCAAACCTTGATGTTGGAGATGTTCTCCACGTTAGAGATATTACACCTCCAGAAGGAGTTAGAATAATGGAAGACCCTGATGAGGTTGTAGCTGTTGTTCTAGAGCCTGAAGTTCAACCAGTAGAAGAGGAAATTGTTCCTGAGGAAGGAATCGAAAAAACTGAAGAATGATAAAAGCTGTTATTGGTTTAGGTAATCCTGGAAAACAGTATGAAAAAACCCGCCACAATATCGGCTTTATGATAGTCGATATTGTGGCTTCTTTATTAAAATGCCCTAAAAAGAAAAAAGAGTGCTGTTTTTCTCATATCATCGAATGTCCTGACCATGATGTTATCCTTGTTAAACCCCAAACTTATATGAATAACAGCGGGGTTGCTGTAAGAAATCTCCTTGAAGATTACAATTTAAAACCAGAAGAAATTCTTGTTATATATGATGATTTAGACCTTCCACTAGGAACAATAAGACTCAGAAAAAAAGGCTCCAGTGGGGGACATAGAGGAATAAAATCTATCATAGAAAATATAAAAACAGAAGACTTTCCTCGTCTTAAAATTGGAATTGGTCGACCTGAAAAAAAAGAACAAGTTGCAGATTATGTTCTTTCTCCTTTTGATAAATCTGAAGAGCTTTTAGCAGAAAAAGTTATTGGAGAAGCAGCTGAGTGTGTTTTAAATGTGCTAAAATATGGTATTGATAAATCTATGAATTTTTGCAATAAAAAAATCGGATAAAATCCTTGCTTTCTCTATTATAGAGAAGGCTGATTTTTATAAAATCATCCAAAAGGAGGTAAAGTATATGCGCCATTATGAACTAGTCTTTGTTTTAAAGCCTACTCTTACAGAAGAAGAGATGGCTTCAAAAGTAGAACAAATTAAAAATCTTATCACTTCAAACAGTGGTGAAATCTACAATGAAGAAAAATGGGGAAGAAGAACACTAGCTTATCCAATTCAACATTTTAACAATGGTTATTACTTTATTCTAAATTTTAAAACAGATAATTCTGAACTTCCAGGAAAACTTGAATACAACCTTAGATTAGATGAAGATGTAATAAGATTTTTAAACTTTAAAATTAAACCACCAAAAAAAGAAAAAGAGGAATCAACTGAAACGGCAGGTTCAACAGAATCTGCTTAATTTAAGGAGTTTATAATGCTAAATAAAGTTTTTCTTATTGGAAGATTAACTAGAGACCCAGAAATAAGATTTCTTCCTAGTGGAACACAGGTAACAACGTTTACTTTAGCTGTTAAAAGAGCTTATAAAACAAAAGATTCCTCAGAATGGAAAGAAGAAACTTATTTTTTTGATATTGAAGCTTTTGGATTCTTAGCTGAAAGAGTAGGAAAACAGTTAAACAAAGGAACCCAAATTTTAGTTGAAGGAAGCTTAAGACAAGACAAATGGGAGACACCTTCTGGAGAAAAAAGAACTAAAATTAAAGTTTTTGCAGAAAAAATTAATATGATTTCACCAGCAACAAAAACTGAAAAATCAACAGTATCATCTGAAGAACCAACAATAGATATAGATACAGAAGACTTTTCTTCAGATGATGATGTTCCATTTTAAAACTTGAGAAATTAAAGGAGGTATATAAAAGTGGCTAAGTCACCAACAACTCAAAATAAACCTTTCTTCCAAAAAAGGAAGAAGTATTGCAAATTCTGTGCTGAAGGAAAAGAACCTAACTATAAAGATATAGAGATGTTAAAACAGTTTATTTCAGAAAGAGGAAAAATTATTCCTAGAAGAATTTCTGGAACATGTGGAAAACACCAAAGAAAACTTACTGTTGAAATTAAAAGAGCAAGACAGCTTGCACTTTTACCTTACGTAATAATGTAGGAGGTTGAGGACGAATGAAAGTTATACTTGCTAAAGATGTAGAAGGATGGGGAACAATTGGAGATATTATAGAAGTTAAAAGAGGTTTTGCTAGAAACTATCTTATTCCAAAAGGTTTAGCTTATGAAGCTACTGAAAATAATATAAAAATGGTTCAAGAAATCTTAAGACAAAAATCTAGAAAACTTGAAAGAGAAAAACAAAAAGCTTTAGAACTAGCAGAAAAACTAAAAGGTTTAGAAATAGAAATAGCAAGACCTGTAGGAACAACAGGAAAGCTCTTTGGTTCTGTAACAACATCTGATATTGCAGAAGCTCTAAAAGAAAAAGGAATAGAGATAGACAAAAAGAAAATTATGCTTAGAAGCCCAATAAGAACTATTGGCGCTTATAACATTGTTATCAGACTTCACCCAGAAGTTAGCGAAACAATAAAAGTTCATGTAGTACCTGAGAATATGTAATGAAAAGGGGCTTTATGCCCCTTTTATTTTGTTATCTCTTTGTAAGATTCAAAAATCTCAAAAACCTTATTTTTTATCTTTTCTTTTTTCTTAGTTTTAAAAAAGCACATCTGTGTATTACAAATATAAAACCCTTTTTCAGGTTTGTATCCTAGAGATTCTATTCTTTCTTTATCCTTTATAGACATAAAATGAGAAAAAACCCAAAATGGAAAGATTTTAAATGTTTCTTTTGTTTCTTTAAAAAAGTTCCCTATATAGTGGACAGCTAAAGGCGGTTTTAGATAAAGATAATATTCTAAAGCAACACTTAGATTTCCTTTTGATGGTAGTCTCTTTATTGTTTTATCAGCAAGCTCTTTAAAGGACTCTTTTCCTGTGAAAAGGTAGATTTTATACAGACTTTTTGCTACGCGGTAGTTTAGATTTACAATATCATCCATAAATGATATATGATCAAAAGAAAGTCCTATATCTTGATGGTCTGTGAAAATACCTGTTTTTGATGAGTAATACTCATTTTTCAAAGTATCAACAAGTTCAATAGCTTTTTTAAGGTATTTTTCCTTTCTTGTTATCTGGTAGGCCGTTAAGAGCGCTTCTAATGTGTAGACCTGTGTATGTAAGAAAAACTTATTTATTCTTGGGGCATATTTTATACCTTTGTCTGTCCAGGCAGTTTTAAGGATACTCTCTAAAACGTTTATTCCTACTGTTTTGTATTTTTCCTTATCTGTATATATAAATGCATATAAAAAACTTCTTGATGCTATAGCATTGCTAGAAAAATAAATTTCTTTTTCTATTTTAGGAGCATAACGTGAACTACTCCTCAATAAATTTAGGAGCTTACTCGCTTTGCAAGCTCGCCAACTTCTGAGAAGTTTCCTGCTTCATAGCTGGATGTCTCGTAGACTGTCCATAACTGGACATTCCGCCGACAGAGCCAGCTCCGCAGGCTTCAGCTCGGGTAGTTCCTACCTTACCGCTCGTTAGGTGAGCGATCCCTATTTTGTATAGATTTTTGCTTGCATTCTCATCTCTATCGTGTAGTGTCTTACATATCGGACATTCCCATCTTCTTACTGACAGTATAAGCTGGTTGTTTCTGTATCCACATACATTACATATTTTACTGCTTGCATAAAATCTATCTGCTTTTATTATCTTCCTTCCATACCATCTTGCTTTATACTCCAATTGCCTGATAAACTCATACCAGCTTACATCTACTATCTGTTTTGATAGTTTCTCGTTTTGTATCATCCCTTTTATATTTAGACTTTCTACCACAATGGCATCATACTGCTTGGTTATCGCAGATGACACTTTATGGAGAAAGTCTTTCCTCTGGTTTGCTATCTTTTGGTGTTGTTTTGCTACTTTTTGTCTTGATTTTTCATAGTTTTTACTTCCTTTTTGTTTCCTTGATAGCTCTCTTTGGAGTTTGATTAGTTTCTTTTCTGCTTTTTGTAGGTATTTGGGATTTTTTATTGTGTATGTATTCTCTCCATCGTAGATAATGGCAAACTCTTTTATTCCTACATCTATCCCTGCTGTCTTGTTTGTTGGTTTTAGGGGTCTTACTTCTCTTTTTGTTAGTACACTTAAATAATGTCTACCGTCTGGTGTTCTGGTTATGCTTATGCTTCTTATCTGTCCTTCTATATCTCTATGCATTTTCATT
>JAADDV010000010.1 GCA_013153795.1 Aquificota bacterium
ATCTAATATCCACGTATTTTTCAAAAATTATCTCTTTTGCTCCTTCTTTTTTTAATTCTTCAAAAGCTTTACTTTCTAGGATAGAAAATAATTTTTTTAATGTTTCAAATTTTGCTTCTTTTTCAGAAAGCATTACAGTTGTCGAATAATCTTTTATAATATCTGCCATTAACATACCCATAGCTGATAAAATACCCGGATTATTTGGAATAATAACTTTTGGAATTTTCAAATCCTTAGCTAGAGATACTGCATGTAAACCTCCTGCTCCACCAAAAGAAAAAAGAGAAAAATCAGAAGGATTATATCCTTTTTCTATAGATATAACTTTTATAGCCTTCTCCATTTTTATATTTGCTACTGTTATAATTCCTTCTGCTAACTCAATAGGAGATATGTTTATTTTCTTTGCAAGTTTTTTTATAAAAAAGGAGGTTCTTTCTATATCAAGTTTCATATGACCACCTAGAAAAAATTCTGGAATAAGTCTTCCTAAAAAGAGATTAGCGTCCGTAACAGTTATATTTTCCCCTTTACCATAACATACTGGTCCTGGGTCGGCTCCTGCGCTTTCAGGACCAACATTTAAAGCTCCTCCTTCATCAATATATGCTATAGAACCTCCTCCCGCCCCAACTGTATGAATATCAATAATAGGAACTTTTATAGGAAGGTCTGAAATCTCAGTTTCTGTAGAAAAAGGAATGTTATTATTTATCAAAGAAACATCTGTTGAAGTTCCTCCCATGTCAAAAGTTATCAGTTTAGAAAAACCAGCTTTTTTACCTATTTCATAAGCTCCAACAACCCCACCAGCAGGTCCAGATAATATAGTCCTTACTGGTTCTTCTTTTACAGCTTTTGGGGAAAGACTTCCTCCATTAGATTGCATTATCCTAAATATATCCGTTTTATCTATCTTTTCCTCAAGATAAGAAATATATCCTTTTACCTTTGGCATTATATAAGCGTTTATGATAACAGTTGAGGCTCTTTCATATTCTCTAAACTCAGGCACTATCCTAAAAGAGGATGAAACAAGAAAACCTTCTTTCTTTAAAAACTCTTCTACAATTTTTTCATGTTCATTATTTAAAAAAGAAAACAAAAAAGAGACAGCCACAGCTTCAACATTTTCTTCTTTTAAGAATTTTACTGTATTTTTTAATTCTTCCAGAGAAATATCTTCTAAAATTTCACCTTTTGAGTTTATTCTCCCTTTAATTCCTATTCTCAGATTTTCAGAAACTAAAGGTTTTTTTCGTTTATAAAACAGATTATAAAGCTCTTTTCTATTTTGTCTTCCTATATAAACAATATCTTCAAAATTTTTATTTGTTATAAAAGCTGTTTTAGCACCTTTTCTTTCAAGTAAAGTATTTGTTGCTACTGTTGTCCCATGGACAATATATTTTTTATCTTCTCCTATTTGCTTTAATCCTTCTAAAACAGCTTTTGCCGGATTTTCAGGAGTAGAAGGGATTTTTAAAACTTCCCATTTACCATTTTTATAAAAAATAAAATCTGTAAAAGTCCCTCCTGTATCAACTCCTACTATCAACATATATAACAACCTCCGATAATTAAAACCATAAATTATATTAACTTTTAATAACGATATTAAAACAAAGAATAAAAACTTTTATTATCTGGCAAAAATTTTAGCTTTTTATACTAAAATTTTATTTGAAAAATAAACTAAAATATCATATTATTTTAAAAAGACATCCTCATAAAGAAGGAGGTTAAAATGGGATATATATATGATGTTACAGACGATAATTTTGAAGAGATTGTTATAGAAAAATCATATGAAAGACCAGTTGTTATAGATTTTTGGGCACCATGGTGTGGACCTTGTAGAATGTTAAAACCTATTCTTGAAAAGCTAGCAAATGAATATGGCTTTATACTAGCAAAAGTAAATACAGATGAAAATCCTCATATTGCTCAAGAGTTTGGAGTTAGTGGGATACCAGATGTTAGAATATTTATTAATGGGAAAGAAGTAGATAGATTTGTTGGAGCTTTACCTGAACCAAAACTAAGAGAAGTTATATCTAAATATATAAAATCTGAAGCAGATAAACTTTTAGAGGAAGCTAATAAAGCTTACAATGAAGGGAAACTTGTTCAGGCTGAGCAAATCTATGAAAAAATGCTTGAAGAATTTCCTGAAAATAAAAAAATAGCTTTAGAAGCAGCTCAGTTTTTTATAAAAGAAGGAAGATTAGACAAAGCTGAAGAACTACTAAACTCTATCAAAGAATATCATAAAGAATATTTTTCAAAAGCTCAGGCTATAAAAGAGCTTATAACATTTAAAAAATGGTGTGAAGAGCTCCAACCTGAGAACGAATTAGATGAACTTCTTCAAGAAGGAGCATGTTTAGCTTTACAGGGAAAATATAAGGAAGCTTTAGATAAGTTTTTAAAAGTAGTTCAAAAAGATAAAAACTATAAAGATGAAGCAGGTAGAAAAGCTATGGTTGCTATTTTTAATCTTCTTGGAGAAGGCAATCCTTTAACAAAAGAATATAGAAGAAAACTTGCTATGTGGCTTTATTAAGATTTTAAAGTTCTCTAGAATTTATAATAAATGTTACAGGACCGTCATTTTCTATAAAGACTTTCATATTAGCTGCAAAGATTCCTGTTTGAACAGGAACAAACTTAGAAAGTTCCTGAGTAAACTTTTCATAAAGCTCTTTTGCCCTTTTTGGTTCCTCTGCATTATCAAAGGAAGGTCTTCTTCCTTTTTTTACATTTCCTGCTAAAGTAAACTGGGAAATAACAAGGGCTTCTCCTTTTATATCCATAACAGACAGATTCATCTTCCCATTTTCATCTTCAAATATCCTTAAATAAGGAATTTTATTCATAAGCTTTTTTATATCCTCTTCTGTATCACCTTTTTCAACCCCAAGAAGAATATTTATTCCCTTTCCAATCTTTCCTACAATCTCACCATCAACTTCTACCCAGGACTGGTTTACCCTCTGCAGTACAACTATCATTAATATACCTCGATAATTTTTTTAAAGATTATACTAAAGGAAACAAACAAGGAGAAACAAAATGAGATATATATTTCTTCTACTAGTTTTTCTCTTTTCCTTTTCTTATGGAGAGATTTTTGTTGCAAAATGGGACAAAGCTGTAACTCCTGTCATGGCTGATTATATAAAAAGAGTTATCAAAGAAGCAGAGGAAGAAAATGCATCAGCTATTATTTTAGAGCTTGACACTCCCGGAGGCTTAGAATCTGCAATGAGAGATATAATAAAATCCATGATGAACACATATATTCCTTTTGTGGTTTATGTTTATCCTCCAGGAGCAAGGGCAGCCTCAGCAGGGGCAATAATCACAATATCAGCAGACATTGCAGCAATGGCACCTTCAACAAATATAGGCTCTGCTTCTCCTGTCCAGATGACAGGAAAAGATATAGACGAAACAATGAAGAAAAAAGTCATAAATGATATGCTTGCCTTTGTTCGTTCTATAGCAAAAGAAAAAGGAAGAAATGTAAAAGTTATAGAAAAAATGATAACAGAAAGTATAAATCTCTCAGCAGAAGAAGCACTAAAGAAAAAGGTTATTGATGTTATTGCTGTAGATTTAAATGATTTAATCAACAAAATAGATGGAAAAACTATAAAAAAGAAAAATGCCCAGATAAAACTAGCATTAAAAGGACAAATGATTGTTTATAAAGAAACAAACCTCAGAGAAAAAATCCTTTCTATACTTACAAATCCAACTGTTGCTTATCTACTTTTGATGATAGGATTTTATGGAATATTCTTTGAGCTTTATAACCCCGGTTCTATAATCCCTGGGACTATAGGAGCATTGTCTTTACTTCTTGCTTTATATGCATTGAATATCCTTTCTGTCAACTGGCTAGGAGTTCTTCTGATTATTTTGGGAATTGTATTTTTTGCCCTTGAAGTTGTAACTCCCACCTTTGGAGGTCTTGCCCTTGGAGGTATTATAGCCCTTATTCTTGGTTCTATAATCTTGATAAGCCCAGATTCTCCTTATGGAGATATTTCTCTAAAAGTTATCCTCCCAACAGCTGTTTTTAGTGGAGCCTTTTTCCTGACAATAGCTTATCTAGGTATAAAAGCTCAGATGAGAAAACCTTTAACAGGAAAAGAAGGAATGATAGGAGAAAAAGGAGAAGCTATAACAAAAATAACCCCAAAAGGAGGAAAAGTTTTCATAATGGGAGAAATCTGGGAAGCATACTCAGATGAAGAAATACCAGAAGGTTCTCAAGTTGAAGTTGTAGCTGTAGAAGGACTAAAACTAAAGGTAAAAAAGGTCTGATATAATTTATACAAAACCATAGGAGAGGTTTTATTATGGAATCTATAAAGCTAAAGCTAATATATCCAGAAGACAAAATAAAAGAGCCTATTTTAAGTAGAGTTTGTAAAAATTTTGATGTTGAGATAAACATAAGGAAGGCAAATGTTACAGATAAAATAGGCTGGCTTGAACTTGAGATAACAGGAGATGAAAGACAGATAGAAGAAGCAATAAAATACATGGAATCCCAAGGAATAGAAGTTTCACCATTAGAAGGACAGGTATTTATGGAGTAAAGCCTTGAACAAAAGAATAGCTGTTATAGATATAGGAACATACTCAACAAGACTTCTTATCTCTGCAATTCATATAAAGGAAACACTGGAAGAAACCCTAAAAAGTATTGAAGATGTCCTTTCTGTAGGAAGGATTACAGCTTTAGGAAGAGGAGTTAAAGAAACGGGTATCCTCCAAAGGGAAGCTATAGAAGAAACCCTTTCTACACTAAAAGAGTATGTTCTTATAGCAAAGCAGTATAAAGTTGAAAAAATTATAGGATTTGCAACCCAAGCCTGCAGAGAAGCAAAAAACGGCTGGGAGTTTTTAGAAAAGGCAAAACAACTTGGAATAGATGTAAGACTTATCTCAGGAGAAGAGGAAGCTTATCTTTCTTTTATAGCAACAGCTTACAGTATCCAGCCTGAAACAGACTTTGTTATGATTGACCAGGGAGGAGGCAGCACAGAGTTTGCATACGGTAAAAAAGAAAATGACTATAAGATGGAAAAAAGTGTGTCCTTTCCATTTGGGATAGTAGGACTGACAGAAAAATTTATAAAAACAGACCCTCCTAAGAAAGAAGAGCTTTTACAAATGAGCCGGTACATAAAAAGCTATCTTGAAAAGATAAAAGACTACAAACAGGCAAAAACATTTATAGGTCTAGGAGGAACCATAACAACCCTTGTAGCCCTTGAAAAACATATATATCCTTACTCTTCAGAAAAAGTTCACGGACAGGTTTTAAAAAAGGAAACAATAAAAAAATGGCTTGATAAACTTTCATCTATGACAATCCAGGAGAGAAAATCTATCCCCCAGATAGAAGATAAAAGAGCAGAAGCAATAATAGCAGGAATAGTTATCTTTGACACAGCACTGGACTTTTTTGATAAAGACTTTCTTATAGTCAGTGATAAAGGCTTAAGACACGGAGCTGTTATAGAAGAAGCTAAAAAAATCTTCAAAGAAGCAAAACATTGGAACATATAGGAGAGTTTGACCTTATAGAAAAACTTACTTCTTTGATAGATATAAAAGACAGCTCTGTTGTTGTTGGCTTTGGAGATGATTGTGCCTGTGTTAATATAAACGGAAAACTGATTCTTTTTTCCTCTGATATCCAGATAGAAGGTTCCCATTTCTTAAAGGAAAAAATATCTCCTGAAGACCTTGGCTGGAAACTGATTTCTGTTAATGTAAGTGATATTGTTGCCTGTGGAGGACTTCCAAAATGGTCTTTGATTTCTATAGCTTTTCCTAAAGAAACGGAAATTTCTTTTTTAGAAGATGTTTATAAAGGAATTAAAAAAGCCCTTGATTTTTACTCTTTTTCCCTTATAGGAGGAAACACAGCAAAAGCTAATCAGATAGTGTTTGATTTGTTTATAACAGGAGAGACAAAAAGATTTGTCCCAAGAAGTGGAGGAAAAGAAGGAGATATTCTTTTTTTAACAGGACATACAGGCCTTTCCAGAGCAGGATTAGAGCTTCTTCTTATGGAAAAAAAAGAGTATGAAGACTGGGAAAAACAGCTTATATCTTTCCATACAAAACCTACTGCAAGAATAGATTTTCAGCCTGTTGTGGAGAGGTTTGCAAATTGCTGTATAGATGTAAGTGATGGTCTTGCTGGAGACCTAGGTCATATAGAAAAGCAAAGCAAGGTAAAAATTATTTTAGAAAAAGAAAACCTTCCCGTTCATCCGCTGCTGGAAAAGTTTTGTAAAAAATACAAAAAAGACCCTTATGAATATATCCTTTTTGGAGGAGAAGACTATCAGCTTGTTTTTTCTATTTCAAAAGAAAAAGCAAAAGAGATTAAAAATGCTTATCCTATTGGATATTTAGAAAAAGGAAAAGGGCTTTTTTTAAAAGAGAAAAAAAATATCTATCCTATTTTTCCTAAAGGATTTCAACATATATAAAATTTCTAGCTAAAATTATGCTTTATTTTTGTTAAAGGATTCATTTTTTCTTTGTTCAAGAGCAAATGAACAAAAAACAAGATTTTTGAGAAAAAAAAGCAAAAATGTCTCTTTAAAATCCAAAAGCAAAACTACAAAAATCCGAAATATTTCACATATTATTTATATTAAATATGATAGCTTTTCTTAAAATACCTTTTTTAGAGGCAACTTAACATTTGAAAATTTGGAGTAGAAAAAGTGAAAGTAGCTATCTTAGGAACTAGAGGAATTCCAAATAATTATGGTGGTTTTGAACAACTTGCTGAAAAATTATCTCTTTTTCTTGTAAAAAAAGGAATTCAAGTCACGGTCTACAACTCAGATGAACACCCTTATCAAAGAGATGAATGGAATGGAGTTCAGATAAAGCATATCTTTGCTAAAGAAAGTAAGATAGGTATTTGGGGAACTTTTATATATGATTTTTTGTGTTTGAAAGACGCTGTTCAAAAAGATTTTGACATAATTCTTAATTTTGGATATGCTCCAAGCTCTTTATTCTTTAGTCTAAAAAGGTTTTCTAAAGCAAAATTTATTACTAATATGGATGGTTTAGAATGGAAAAGAAGTAAATGGAATGCAGCTTTAAAAAAATTTATGCTTTTTTGTGAAAAAAGAGCTGTTTTAAAAAGTGATTATTTAATAGCTGATAATCCGGGAATTAAAGAGTATTTTATAAACAAATATAAAGTTGATAATATATCTTTTATTCCTTATGGGGCAGATTTATTTGATAATCCTCAAGAAAGTTTTCTAAAAGAATTTAATCTTCAGCCTTATTCTTACTATATGATGGTAGCTCGTCTCGAGCCAGAAAATAATATAGAAACAATACTTGATGGATATGTAAAATCTGGAGCTAAAGAACCTTTTATAATTATTGGAGGTCTTTATAATGGTTTTTCTAAATATCTATTAGAAAAATTTAAAAATTTTGAAAATATAAAATTTATAGGTGGTATTTATGATTATTCAAAACTTAGCTCATTAAGATGGTTTTCTAAACTTTATTTTCATGGTCATTCTGTTGGAGGAACAAATCCTTCTTTACTAGAAGCAATGGCATCGAATGCTTATATAGTTGCTCATGACAATATATTTAATAAATACGTCCTTGGAGAAGATGGATTTTATTTTTCTTCCTCTGAAGATGTTGCTAATATCATTAATAACTACACAAATAAATATAGAGAACAATTTATTCAAAATAACCGTGAAAAGATTAAAAATGTTTATAATTGGGAAAAAGTTGGAGAAGATTATCTTAAAGTTTTCGAAAAAGTATTATAAAATCTATCAGGTATTTCTATAAACATTTTTTCATTTGGTAGAATATTCTTATTGATTTTCTATAATAGGAGTAATGAATGCTTATAAAATTTTATATTAAGCCAAGAAAAGGTATTTTAGACCCTCAAGGAAGAGCTGTAGCAGAAAATCTTAGAAATTTAGGATTTAATAATGTAAAAGATGTAAAAGTTGGAAAATATATAGAAGTTTATGTAGAAGAAACTGATAAAGAAAAAGCTATAAAAGAAGCCCAAGAAATGGCAAAAAAAGCATTAGTAAACGAAATTATAGAAGATTATGAGTTTGAAGTAGTGGAGGAATAAGTTGAAATTCGGAATTGCTGTATATCCGGGGTCAAATTGTGATTACGATACATATAGAGTTATTAGAGATGTCTTAGATGAAGAGCCCCAATTTATTGATTATAGAGAAACAAATTTAAAAGGTTTTGACTGTATTATTTTACCTGGAGGTTTTTCTTTTGGAGATTATTTAAGACCTGGGACTTTAGCAGCACATACTCCCTTAACATCAGCTGTTAAAGAGTTTGCAGAAAAAGGTGGTCTAGTAATAGGAATATGTAATGGATTTCAAATACTAACAGAGGCTCATTTACTTCCTGGGGCTTTAATGCCTAATATACATGGAAAATTTGTTTGTAAACCTCAATATCTGAAAGTAGAAAATAATAAAACACCTTTTACGAATCTTTGTAAAGAAAATCAAATATTAAAAATTCCTATTGCTCATCACGATGGTAATTACTATATAGACGAAGACTCTTTAAAAAAAATGGAAGACAAAGGTCAAATAGTAATTAGATATTGTGATAAAAATGGTAATATATCTGAAGAAGCAAATCCAAATGGCTCAGTAGGAAATATTGCAGGTATTATCAATGAAAGAGGAAATGTTTTCGGTCTTATGCCTCATCCAGAAAGAGCTTCTGAAAGTATCTTAGGAAGCGAGGACGGAAAGTATATTTTAGAATCTATACTTAATTATTTAAAATAAAGGGATTTACTCCCAAAAAGGAGGATTAAATGTTTAAATTTATTTTATCTGTGATTTTAGTGATTCTTTCTTATTCGTTTTCTTTTGCAGGAAAAATAGCTTTTATAGATATGCAAAAAGTCCTTAATGAATCTGTAGCTGGTAAAGAAATTCAAAATACTCTCAATAAAAAAGTAGAAAAACTTAAAAAGGAAATTGAAAGAAAACAAGCAGCAGGAGAATCTCAACAAGCTCTTCAAAAGTTTATGATGGAAAAACAAAGAGAGTTAAATAAACTAAGACAACAGCTTGCAGATAAATTTATGAAAGTTTTAGAAAGCGCTATAAAGGATTTCTCCAAAAGATATGGTTACGACCTTATCTTAGATAAAACTCCTATTATCTATGGAAATAAATCTTTAAATAAAACAGCTGAATTTTTAAATTTCTTTAACAACTATTATAAAAGACATAAATGAAAAAAAGACCTATAATAGCCCTCTTAACAGATTTTGGAAATAAAGATGGCTTTGTAGGGACTGTTAAGGGGGTTATTAAATCTATAAATCCTGAAGCTGAAATAATAGATATCTCCCATGAAATAGATTCTTTTGATATTTTAGAAGCATCTTTAGTTTTAAATGCTTCTTATAAATATTTTCCTCAAAAAACAATTTTTGTTTGTGTTGTAGACCCTGGAGTTGGGACAGAAAGAAAATCTATTATTGTAGAAACAGAAAAATATATATTTGTATCTCCTGATAATGGTTTACTTTCTCTACCTTTAAAAAAGGAAAGAATTCAAAAAATAATAGAGATAACAAATAATAAATATCAACTTTCTAGAGATAATGAAACTTTTCATGGAAGAGATATCTATTACTTCAGCTTCAGGATTTATAGATTTAAT
>JAADDV010000129.1 GCA_013153795.1 Aquificota bacterium
TGCTTTTTTATAACCTTCTTCAAAAGCTTTTTTTCTTTCTTCTTCTATAAGCTTCTTGTATGTGTTTTCTAAACTTTGAATTTTTTCAATATATTTTCTTTCTAATTCTTTTAAAGAGACATCAATTTCAGAATTTTCTGTTTTTTCCTCTTTTAAAAGTTTTTTTTCTTCTAAAGCTTTAAAATCATCTATATTTAGCTGAGGCATTATTTTTCCTCTTTAAGCCATTTACTTAAAAGCTTTGCAATAAGTTCAGGACTTTCTTCAGATACTTCTAAAATCTTTTTATATATAGGTTCTCTTTCTATTTTGAGTTCTTCAATCTCTTTTTCATACATTCCATAAATATTAGCTGCTGCTTCTGGTGAAACTCCCGTTATTTCAGGTATATCTAATTTTTCTGCTTTCTTTCTTTTCAAAAGGAAGAATAACAATCCAGCAAGAGCTAGAATAAAAGCAATAATACCTACTGCTATAAGAAATGTTATTTTTTGTTTTTCTTCTATATACGGATAAAACTCATCAGCTTTTGTTTTAGAGAAGGGAACACTTACAACAGTGATTTTATCCCCTCTTTCTGGATTAAAACCTACAACACTTTCAACTAAGGCTTTATATTGCTGAATTTCTTCTTTTGATAAAGGAACAAATTTTTCAACTGTTTTTCCATCTGGAGTTGTTTCTTTTATATACTTACCATCTAAAAGAACCCCAACAGTTACTCTTTTTATTCTAAAAATAGGCTTTTGTGTATCTACAAAAGTTTTGGTAACATCATAGTTTTTTGTTATATCTTTTTTACTTCTTTGAGTTCTTTCTGTTCCTCCTGTGGCTCCCTGCACAACTGGAGGAACATTTGTTGCTGTTCCTGGAGCTCCAGCAGGAGTTGTTTTAACTCCTTGTTCTGTTTCCTGAATTTTTCTTTCACTTACAACAGCAGTTCTATCTGGGTCATAGATTTCTTCTCTTTGTCTAAAATTTCCAACTTCTATATCAACAGAAGCTTTTACAGCAACTTTATCAGGTCCTAAAGCTCTAGAAAGAATTGCATAAACATTTTTTTCTATCTGTTTTTCAAGTTTTCTCTTTATATCTATTGTTTTCCCAGTAGCTAAATTTTCTTCTTCTAAAACATCTGACAAAACTCTTCCTTTATTATCTACAACTGTTACATTTTCAGGTTTTAGACCGGGGACAGCATGAGAAACAAGAAAAACAATAGCTTTTATCTGCTCTTTTGTTAGTTCTCTTCCTGGCCAAAGTTTTACTACAACAGAAGCTTTTGGTTCATCTGTTTCTCTTACAAAAATACTTTCTTTTGGAAGAGCTATATTTACTCTAGCACTTTGAATAGCATCTATTTCTTTTATTGTCCGTGCAAGCTCTCCTTCTAAAGCTCTTAGATAATTTATATTCTCTTGAAAATGGGTTATACCCATTTTTGGCTCTTCAAAAATTTCAAACCCAACTGTTTTACTAGATGGAAGACCTTTTGCTGCCAGTTTTAGACGAATTTCATAAACTTTATCTTTTGGGACAAGAATTATACTGCCATCTCCTTCTACTTTATATGGTATATTTTCTTCCTGAAGGACAGCAAGAATACTTCCAGCATCATCAGGACTTAAATGTGTATATAAAACTGCATACTCTTCTTTAGAAAAGGATTTTATTGCAACTATACTTAATAGAGAAATTAATAAAAGACCTGTTAAAAATATAGCAATATTTCGTGCTGTGAGAAAATCTCTTATATTTTCGGGAATTTTGTTTTTAATACTTTCAAAATCCAATTAATTCACTCTCCCACTAAACCTGCATTCTCATAATTTCTTGATAACTTTCTAAAGCTTTATTTCTAATTTCTGTTATAAGTCTTAAAGAAATATCAGATTTTGAAATTTGATATAAAAGCTCTTGTATATTTTCTACATTACCTTCAGCAATCTTTTTTTCAGCTTCCTTTGCTGATAAAAGGTCATTATTAACATCTTTTATAAAATCTATAAAAATATCTGAAAAATTTTTCTCTTCTTTTTTTTCTATTTGGTAAGAAAAAAAGTTTTCTACATTATCTATTTTAGATATTTTCATATCTCACTCTCCCTTTTTTAAACTTTTAATAAATCAATTGTTTTTATTAACATATCTTTATGAGTATTAAAAGCTGTTAAATTAGCTTCATAGCTTCTAATAGCAGACATAATATCAACCATTTCTTTTATTGGGTCTACATTTGGATAATAAACATATCCATTTTCATCAGCATCAGGATTACCAGGCTCATATCTAGCTTTAAATGGGGAGTTATCTGAAATAACTTTAGAAACTTTTACTTTATAAAGAGGGATTTTATTTTTTTGATTTTCTAAAACTGTTTGAAATATAGGAATTTTTCTACGATAAGGATTTCCTGTTCCATCATTTGTTGAATTTACATTAGCTATATTACTGGAAGCTATATCTATTCTTATTCTCTGGGCTTGCATTCCAGTAATAGAAACTTCAAGACCTTTAAAAAGCATATATCCACTCTCCCTTTTGTTTGATTAATTATATTAAACCCTATCGTTAATAATAAAAGCAACTTAAGTATAAGAAAAATGAAAAAAATTAACAACATCTATTATTAACATTTGTTAAAACGTTCAGATTAATAGACCTAACCTTCTAAAATTTTTATAATAACTTTTCTATCTCTAGGACCATCAAATTCAGCAAAAAATATACCTTGCCATGTTCCAAGTAAAAGTTTTCCATTTTTAATTGGAACAAAAGTGTTTGTTCCAACCAACACAGATTTTATATGGGCAGCAGCATTTCCTTCTAAATGTTTATATTTGTCTTCCCAAGGAATAAGTTTTTCTAAAGTTTGTTCTATATCCCATTTTACATCTGGGTCAGCATTTTCATTAATGAAAATCCCTGCTGTCGTGTGAGGAACATATAAATAGCATATACCTTCTTTAATACCACTTTCATCTATTATTTCCTGAACTGCATCAGTAATATCTTCAAAATGCGTTCTTTTTTGAGTGACAACTTCTAAATATCTAAGCATTCTTTATACCCTCCTTTTGTTTTGATATAATCATCTAACATATTTTATGTCATTTCGGGGAAATTAATAATGAACATGAAAAAGATTTTAGCGATTATTGTAGCTGTTATTATTGCTGCAGCATCTTATTTTATTGAAGAGGTTTTACTAAAAAAAGATAAAACCTCACAACAAACAACAACAGAAGCTCCTAAAGAGGTTATCCCTCCTGGGGAGTATATAGCTAAAGTTGAAAGAATAGCTGATGGAGATACTATCACTGTCCGTTTAGAGGATGGTCGTTTGGCAAAGCTTAGGCTTTTATGGATTGATACTCCTGAAAAAAATGAAGGTTATAAGCTTTTAAGAGATGTAGAAAAATGTGGCACATCGAAAAGAAGAATGAAAGAAGCAGGAGAAAAAGCAACAGCTTATGCAAAAAGAAATTTCCATAAAGGAGATAAAGTAAAAGTAAAAATAGAAGGTCAAGGACATTTTAAAAGATATTTAGCCTTAATATGGAATAAAGAAGGTGAACTTTATAATGAAGAGATTATAAAAGATGGTTATGCATGTATATATAGAAAAGCTAAATATCCTAAATATTTAGAAGACCTTTTAGAAGATGCTAAAGAAAATAGAAGAGGCTTATGGAAAGATTATTACGATATAATGGAATGCTTGTGCTATGGAAAAGAAAACTGAAAGAGGGATTTTGACGTATCCCTCTTGTTTCAAATTAAACCTCCTGCTATAGCAGGGATTATTGCTACAACATCTCCATCTTTAAGCTCTGTGTCTTTTCCTTTTAAAAATCTTATATCTTCATCATTTACAAAGAAGTTTACAAACTTTCTTATTTCTCCATTTTCATCAACAAGTCTTTCTTTTATACCAGGAAATTCTTGTTCTAATTTTTCTATAAGCTCAGCAATTGTTGAAGCTTCTATCTGAACTTCACCTTGTCCCTGAGTTACTCTTCTTAAAGCAGTTGGTATTCTAACAGTTACAGCCATTTTGACCTCCTTTATTTATTTACAGTCTCTCCAATAACTTTTTCTTTAAACTCTATAAGAGATGGCTTTATATGAATAGGTTTTTTGAGTTTTCCTTCTAACACTTCCATTGTTTTGTATCCATTTCCTGTGATATACGCAACAACAATTTCATCTGGGTCAAACACACCAGCTTCAGCATATTTTTTAAGGACAGCTATCGTTGTTCCTCCTGCTGTTTCTGTAAATATTCCTTCAGTTTTTGCTAAAAGCTTCATTCCTTCTATAATTTCTTCATCTGTAGCAATCTCAATACTTCCGTTGCTCTCTTTTGCTACCTTTACAGCATAAGGTCCATCAGCTGGGTTTCCTATTGCTATAGATTTTGCAATTGTGTTTGGTTTTTCTGGAACAATCCAGTCTCTTCCTTCTTTAAAAGCTTTATATATAGGACTACAACCTGCTGCTTGAGCTCCGTACATTCTTGGTGGATTGTCAGATATAAGACCTACTTCTTTAAGTTCATTAAATCCTTTCCAAATTTTTGTGTATAGTGAGCCTGAAGCTAAAGGTGCTACAACCGCCCCTGGAGCTTTCCATCCAAGCTGCTCTGCAACTTCAAATGCCAATGTTTTTGAACCTTCAGAGTAGAAAGGTCTAACATTGATATTAACAAAAGCCCAGCCAAACTCATTTGCTATTTCAGAAGAAAGTCTGTTTACATCATCGTAGTTTCCATCAACAGCAACAACAGTTGGGTCAAAAACAAGGGAACCTATAATTTTGTTTGTTTCAAGGTTTGCAGGTATAAAAACATAGCAGTTCATACCTGCTGCTGCTGCGTTGGCTGAAACAGAGTTTGCAAGGTTTCCAGTTGATGCGCAAGCTGCCGTATCAAAACCAAATTCTTTTGCTTTTGATAAAGCTACAGCAACAACTCTATCTTTAAAAGAAAGGGTTGGATGGTTTACTGAATCATCTTTTATATACAGATTGTTTAATCCAAGTTCTCTACCAAGATTTTCTGCTTTTACAAGGGGCGTAAATCCAGCTGTGAGGCCTACTGTTGGGTTATCAACAGGGAGAAGGTCTACATATCTCCATAAGCTTTTTGGACCTTTTTCTATCTTTTCTTTTGAAATATTTTCTTTTATATAATCATAATCATATTCTATCTCTAATGGACCAAAACAAAACTCACACACATGAATAGGCTCTATTGGATACTCTTTTCCACATTCTTTACACCTTAGACCTTTAACCTTTGCCATTTATTTGTAAACCTCCAAGAGAAGAATATATTTTAGGGTATTTATTATATTACAAATTTCCTGTAGTTTGGGAAATGTGCTAAAATAAAAAAAATTTAGCATCTTTGCAATATCAAACTAATTTCTAAAAGTAAGGAGGTCTTACTATACATGTTTAATGAATTCTCTGTAGAGGAAGCTCTAACCTTTGATGACGTCCTTCTCCTTCCTAGAAAGTCTGATGTTTTACCTCATGAAGCAGATGTAAGCTCTTATTTAACTCCAAGAATAAAGCTTAACATTCCTATTGTGTCTGCTGCAATGGACACAGTAACAGAGCACAGACTTGCTATAGCCCTTGCAAGAGAAGGAGGAATAGGTATTATTCACAGAAACATGTCTATAGAAGACCAAATGAGAGAAGTTGAAAGAGTAAAAAAAGCTGAATCTGGAATGATAACAGAGCCTGTAACAATAAAACCAAATCAAACAGTTAAAGAAGCTTTAGAAATAATGGCTAACTATAAAATATCAGGTGTTCCTGTTGTTGATGATGAAGGAAAACTTATTGGTATCTTAACAAATAGAGACCTTAGATTCTTACATAAGAAAGACTATAACAAGCCTGTTTCAGCTTTTATGACAAAAGCTCCTCTTATAACAGCAAAAGAAGGAACATCTTTAGAAGAGGCTATGGAAATCCTCCAAAAACACAAAGTGGAAAAACTTCCTGTTGTTGATGATGAAGGAAGACTTAAAGGTCTCATTACAATAAAAGACATTATCAAGAGAAAACAGTATCCTAATGCTTGCAAAGATGAGCTTGGAAGACTTAGAGTTGGAGCTGCTGTTGGGACAGGACCGGATACTATGGATAGAGTAGAAGCTCTAGTAGAGGCAGGAGTAGATGTTATTGTTGTTGATACAGCCCATGGGCATTCTGTAAGAGTATTAGAAACAGTTGAAAAGATAAGAGGAGAGTATCCAGACTTAAATCTTATTGGTGGGAATATAGCAACTCCTGAAGCTGCAGAAGACCTTATAAAAGCAGGAGCAGATGCTGTTAAAGTTGGTGTTGGACCTGGGTCTATATGCACGACAAGAGTTGTAGCAGGTATTGGTGTTCCACAGATAACAGCTGTAGCAAAATGTGCAGAGGTAGCTCATAAATACGGAAAGACTGTTATTGCAGATGGAGGTATTAGATATTCAGGAGATATTGTAAAAGCTATAGCAGCTGGTGCTGATACAGTAATGCTTGGTTCTTTATTTGCTGGAACAGAGGAATCTCCTGGAGAAAGAATTTTCTTTCAGGGAAGAGCTTATAAAGTTTATAGAGGAATGGGCTCCCTTGGTGCAATGAAGGCAAGATTTTCTTCAGATAGATACTCACAGGAAAATTTTGAAAAATTTGTTCCAGAAGGTATAGAAGGAAGAATTCCATTTAAAGGACCTTTATCAGATGTTGTATATCAGCTTGTAGGTGGTCTAAGGTCAGGAATGGGATACACAGGAAGTAGAACAATAAAAGACCTTCAAGAAAATGGAAGATTTATAAAAATAACTAATGCAGGTTTAAGAGAAAGCCATGCTCATGATGTTTATATAACTCAGGAAGCTCCAAACTACTGGATAGACTAAAATTTAAAATTAAATTTTTATTGATAGCCTTTTAGGAGGCATAAAATATGGCAGACCCAATTACTTTTTATATATCTGCTGCTGCTTTTGTAATAACAGCTATTTTAATTATTTTCTTTTTAATAAAAGAAGGATATAAACATTTTAATAATAATAAAGATTCAAATTAAAAGAGGTTATTAAATGAAAGAAAACTTTTCTCCTTTTGATATGCTACTGACTCAAGAACTTACAAACTTACAAAGATTTATTATAAAAGCTCCTTTAGGAACAAATGAATTTTGGAGTGAGTGGCAATCTAAAACTGGAGAAATAATTATCACTAAGGCAGCTATTAGAAGAGCCTTAAAAACAAATAAAAATAAACTTTCTGAAGAGGAAATTAAGAAGCTATCTTCTCTTTTAGAAGCTTATAAAGAAATAGCAAATTATCTAGAGCTTTTAAGACAAACTGCATTAAAAGTAAAGGGTATAGACTCTTCTTTTTGGGATATATTTGATGGAATTGAAGGAGAAAACTCTGAAAATGATAATGATGAAGATTTACCTTTTTAAAATTTCCTTTCATTAGGAGTTTCAATGAAAAAAACTCTTATTCTATTTATTTTAGTGTTAGAAATATTTTATTTATTCTCTTGTGCTCCTTTAAGAAAAAAAAGTTGTGAAACCCAGTTTTTAACTATCGTAAAAGAAAGCCAGCAAAAAAAGAAAATAAAAAAAGTTCGTGGAAGTATTTATATAAAAGGAGTTTTGCTTTTGTTTAATGCTTCCTTAGAAAATGGGACTGAAATAGCTCTTTTTACTCCTGTAGGTTCAAAAATAGCTCAATTTATAGAAAAAGATAAAGAAGTTTGTCTGATTATTAAAAATAAAAAAATATGTGGTGAAGCTGGTGAAATGTATAAGAGAGCTTTTTCAGAAGAAATTCCTTTTTCTTTAACTACAATTATATTAGGCCAGTTTAATATATCACCAGATAGTAAATATTCATGTGAAAATGGAGTTATAACTATAGAAGATAATGGGAAAATATTTATCTATGAAAATAATCTTTTAAAGAAAATTATTTTTAAAGACTTTTCTTTGGAGTATGAATATGAAAATGGGAAAATAAAAAAAGTTGTTCTTAAAATAAATAATCATTCTTTAGCTAAGTTATTTATAAAGGATATAGAATGATTATTAAAATCTGTGGAATAACTAAAGAAGAGCAAGCAAAAAAAATTGCAGAATTTGGAGCTACTCATATAGGGGTTATTCACTTTCCAAAAAGTCCAAGACATATAAATCTAGAGAAGATAAAAAAAATAAAAAATGCTCTTCCTAAAAATACAAAACTTGTTGCCGTTGTAGTAAATCCGGAGAAAGAAACTGTAAAAAATCTATTAAAAATTGTAGATATTATTCAGTTTCATGGAGATGAACCGATAGAGTTTTTAAAACTATTCCCTAAAGAGAAAGTTTTTAAAGCTTTTAGAGTCAAGAACCTATCTGATATGGAAAAAATAAAACCCTTTGTAGAAGAAGGCTTTACTATTTTAATAGATGCTTTTGATAAAAAAGCATATGGAGGGACAGGGAAACAGATAAATCCTGAAGTTGCGAAAAATATAGTAAAAACTTTTAAAAAAGTTATTCTTTCAGGAGGTTTATCTCCTGATAATGTAGAATCTTTAATAAAAGAAATAAATCCCTTTGGTGTTGATGTATCCTCAAAAATTGAGATAAAACCTGGAATAAAAGATTTAGAAAAAGCAAAAGAGTTTATAAAAAAGGCAAAAAAAGCTTTTGGAGAAAATAATTGAGTGCTTTTATTAAGAATATGAAACCAGCTTTTGAAAAGGTTGTCTCACCTTTAATTGATATATTTCATAAACTTAATATATCTCCTAATATTTTAACTTTACTTGGTATCTTTTTTATAAGTATTGGCTCTTTTTTACTTTACAAACAAAACTTCTTTTGGGCTGGAGTTTTTATTCTTTTAGGAAATTTATGTGATGTTTTAGATGGGACTTTAGCAAGGAAATATAATAAATCTTCAACTTTTGGAGCTTTTTTAGATTCTGTTGTAGATAGAGTTTCTGATTTTCTTCCTTTAATAGCTATTGCTGGTTTATTTAGACATAATGAAACTTTATTTTTCTTATCTCTTTTTGCTATAGTTTTTTCTTTTTTAGTTTCATATACAAGAGCTAGAGCAGAAGGTTTAGGAATAGAATGTAATATTGGTTTTTTTGAAAGACCTGAACGTTCAGCGATTTTAATAGTTTCTATATTTTTAAAAGCTGTTGATATTGCTGTAATAATTATTGCAGTAGGAGCTGCAATAACAGCTATTCAAAGGATTATTTGTGTCTATAAAAAGACCCTGCCAGAAGCAGGGTAAGGAAATTCCTGAAGAAGCTCTTGCAGCAGAGCAATAATCTTAACAAAAGGAAAATAAATTTTTTGTGATATTTATTAGGTTTTTAATAAAATTTTAACAATCTTATACTATCCATTCATTATCAAAATTTTTTGATATATCTAGTGTTATTGTGTTATAAAAAGGCACTCTTTCTATTTCTTTACCTTCCTTTAAAAGAGAAAAAGAAATATCTAATTTTTTTTCTGGTGTTTCTTGTAATAGACAATCAAAAGGAATTTTAATCTCACATGAAGAAAAACAAGCATAGTCTATATCTTTACAAGCTGAAGAAGATAAAACTTTTTTCTTATTTCCTATATAAAATAGAAACTCTTTTGAAAGATTTACAAATTTAATAGAAAG
>JAADDV010000157.1 GCA_013153795.1 Aquificota bacterium
AGCAGATGAAAAAAGATTTGGAAAATTTAAAATAAATGATTTATTTTATAAAAAAAACTTTAACTCAAGAGGCTACCATGAAAATAATTGATATTGAAAAACTTCCTAAAAAAGCTCAAAAGGAACTTTTAGATTTTTATGAGTTTTTACTAAAAAAATATAAGAGAAAAAAAGTTCATAAGAAAATAGATGGAATTCTTCCAAAAAAGGTAAAATCTTTTAAACCTATAAAAAGAGAAGATATATATGAAAGATAAGATATTTATTGATACAAATATCTGGTTATATGCCTTTATGGAAGGAAATGAAGAAAAATCCTTAATCGCGAGAAAAATTATTGAGGAAAATACAGAAAGTATATGTTTAAGTACCCAAGTAATAAATGAAATTTGCATTAATCTTCTAAAGAAAGCTGATTTTTCTGAAAAAGAAATACAGGAACTTATAGTTAATATGAGTAATGTATATGAGATTTGTCCAGTAGATATAAATGACTGTATAAAAGCTTCAGAGTTAAGAGAAAAATTTTATTTATCTTATTGGGACAGCTTGATAGTAGCTTCAGCATTAAATAGTAATTGCAGTATTTTATATTCTGAAGACATGCAGCATAATCAGATAATAGAAAATAAACTTAGGATAATAAATCCTTTTAAAGGTTAAGAAAATTTAAATACACCTGCTACTTGACCTAATGAAAGACCTCCATCGTTAGCAGGGACTTTTTTATGAAGCAAAACAGGTATTTTTTCTTCTTGTATCAGATGGATTATCTTTTCTGTTAGAGGCTTATTCTGGAAAACTCCTCCAGATAGTCCAAGTTTTAATCCGTTTGCCTTTTCCCTGTAAGCAGTTATTACAACCTCGGCTAAAGTATTTATAAATCTTGAAACTTTTGTTTTTATTTCTGCTTTGTCTTCTATTAGGGCTGTAAAAATAGGTCTCCAGTCTATGAGATTTTCTTTTATCTCAAATGGATAGCTGTCCTCGACTGACCAATCATAAAAATTTTCCATAATCATTCCAGATTGTCCTTCATATGACAAGACCTGTCTTATCCCTAAAATAGAAGAAGCAGCATCAAAAAGCCTTCCAACAGAGGAAGATAACGGAGCATTTAAGCCTTTTTCATAAGCTTTGTATAAAAGCTCAATTTCTTTCTCTTTAAAAGCTTTTTTTGTAAAGCTGTCTGGAATATCTTTTCCGAAAATATCAAACAGCAGGGATAAAGCAACTCTTCTTGGCTCTTTTACTGCCTTTTCTCCGCCAATAAGCTTAAAGTAATCAAAATGGAAACTTCTTTCATATCTGTTATAATCTGCTGTTAAAAACTCACCACCCCAGAATTTTCCATCTTCTCCGTATCCTGTGCCGTCCCAGCAAATAGCAAATATTTTTTCATCTTTTATTTGGTTTTCTGCCATTAAAGAAAGTGCATGGGCATAGTGATGTTGAATCTGGATTAAAGGAATGCCTTTTTCTTTAGAAAGCTGCTTTGCCCAGTTTGTAGAATAATATCTTGGGTGCAGGTCTGACACGACTACATCCGGCTCAAAATCATAAAGCTTGAAAAATGAATAAATGATTTCTTCAAAGTTTCTGCAAGCATCTATTGTTTCTAAATCTCCAATATGCTGACTTAAAAAAGCCTTATCATCAAAGGCTATAGCGATAGTGTTTTTCTGATGTCCCCCTACTGCTAAAACCTTCTTATTTAGTTTGAAGGGCAGTTTTATAGGCAGCGGCGCATATCCACGGGAACGGCGTAAAAAGGATATTTTTTTATCTATTACTCTAACAACGCTGTCATCTACTCTGTTTTTTATATCTCTGTTATGGGTTAGGATATAATCTGTAAATACAGACAGCTTCTCAAAAGCTTCTTCATTGTCTTTTACTATCGGCTCATCTGATAAATTTGCAGAAGTCATAACAAGAGGTTTTCCATAGTCGTTTAAAAGAAGATGATGAAGTGGAGAATATGGAAGAAAAACTCCTATTCTGTCTAGAAAAGGTGCTACTTCTTCGCTAAGGTCTGTGTTTTGTCTTTTTTTGATTACTACTATTGGCCTTTCTGGAGAAAAGATAACAGCTTCTTCAAAATCTGTAATATCTGCATACTTTTTTATCTGCTTTATATCTTTAAACATTACTGCAAAAGGTTTTTCACCTCTTTTTTTTCTTTCTCTTAAAGTGTTTATAGCTTTATCGCTTGTTGCATCGCACACAAGATGAAATCCGCCTATTCCTTTTACTGCGAGGATTTTTCCTTCTTTCAAAAGCTGTATAGTCTTTTGCAGTGCTTCTTCTTTTTCTGCAACAAGTTTTTTATCCGATGTGTAGAGGCTTAAATGGGGACCACACACAGGACAGGCGTTAGGCTGGGCATGAAATCGTCTGTCTTTGGGATTTTCATACTCTTTCTGGCAGTCTGGACACATTTTAAACTTTTTCATAGTGGTATTTGGTCTGTCATAGGGCAGTTTCTCTATGATTGTAAAACGAGGACCACAATTAGTGCAGTTTATAAAAGGATATCTATACCGCCTATTTTTTGGGTCTGTAAGCTCTTTTAGGCATTCATTACAGGTTGATATGTCTGGCAATATGAAAACCTCTTTTTTGCCAGCTGATTTTGATTTTCTAATCTCAAAATCTTTAAAGTCAGTTAAAGGAAGCTCTTCAATTTCCTGTGAAAATATATGGGCAAGTGGTGGTTTTTCTGTCTGGATAGATATTAAAAACTGATTTATGTTTTTTTCTTCTCCTTGAATTTCAATAATAACCCCGTGGGTATCATTTATAACATAACCTTTCAGATTTAATCTTTTTGCCAAATTAAAAACAAAAGGTCGAAATCCTACTCCCTGAACTGCTCCTGTTATGTGGAGTTTTATATGTTTCACTAATAAATCTCTCCTCTATGGGCTATCCTGATTATAAGTATTATTAGTTCATTTTCTCTTTCTTCAAAAATTACTCTGTATTTTCCTACCCTTAACCGTTTTAAGCCTTTGTATTTTCCTTTTAAAGGCTTTATATTGTTTTTTAACAGCTGTGGGTTTTGAGCTAAAATATCTAGCTTTTCGATTATTAAATTTTGAACATGCTTGGGTAATTTATTTAAATCCCTAAATGCCGTTTTAGTCAATTCTACTCTATACATTAATCAAGTCCTAGTTGTTTTTTTACTTCTTCTAATGGTATTAATTCATCTTTACCCTCTTCTAAATCTTTAAGTCTTTTCTCTGCAATTTTTACGTCCAGATAGTCAAAGTAATACATTAAAGCATCTCTTATAATGTGGCTTTTCTTTTCTCCAAGCTCTTTTGCTATTTCATCAAGTTCTTTTGCAATTTCTTCATCTAATGAAATATTTAATCTAACATGTGCCATTTTTACACCTCTTTTTACGCAAGATTATACGCAATAATATGCTTTTTTCTGCATTAAATGTCAAACTATGTTTCAAGTTCAAGGCTCATAAGATACATATCTTCTCCATCTAATATTTTTAAATTAAAACCTCTGCAATATGGACATATAAAGTGATTATCTTTTATTACAAATTCTTTCTGACAATCTTCACAAAAGGCAATAATATCTTGTATTATTATTTCAAGCTGAGCATTTTCACATATAGTTTTTTCTTTAAAAGTATCAAAAGCCAATTTTAAAAGATGTGGCTCTATGCCTGACATTTTTCCAATTTTAACAACAACTTTAGAAACAGATTTTGCGTTATTTTGTATTGCATTTTTTTCTATTAAAGTTAAAAGACTTTGAACAACAGAAAATTCATGCAATTTAAACTCTCCTAGAGCTTTTTTATCAAATGAAAGATATAACAAAATTTCCAGTATTATATAATGTTAATGACAAAAACTTTTTCTGGAGGAGATTTATGACTATAAAGGTTGGTATTAATGGATTTGGGAGAATTGGGAGAAATTTTTTTCGAGCTTGTGTAGGAAATGAAGAAATAGAAATTGTAGGAATAAATGACTTAACAGATGCTCATACTCTAGCACATCTTCTAAAGTATGACTCTGTTCATGGAAGATTTAATGGAACTGTTGAAGTAAAAGGAAATAGCATAATAGTTAATGGAAAAGAGATAGAAGTTACAGCAATAAAAGACCCTGCACAACTTCCATGGAAAGATTTAGGAGTTGACGTTGTTATAGAATCTACAGGGGTTTTCAGAGATAGAGAAGGAGCAGGAAAACATTTAGAAGCAGGAGCTAAAAAAGTTATCATATCTGCACCAGGAAAAAATCCAGACCTTACAGTTGTTTTAGGAGTTAATGAAGACCAATATGACCCAGAAAAACATTATATAATCTCAAATGCTTCATGCACAACAAACTGTCTTGCACCTATTGCAAAAGTTTTAAACAACGAGTTTGGAATTGTAAAAGGGTATATGGTCACTGTTCATGCATACACAAACGACCAGAGAATTCTTGATCTTCCGCACAAAGACCTTAGAAGAGCAAGAGCTGCAGCTATAAACATAATACCAACAACAACAGGAGCTGCAAAAGCAGTTGGAGAGGTTTTACCTGAGCTTAAAGGAAAACTAGATGGAACAGCTAGAAGAGTTCCTGTAGCTGATGGTTCTTTAGTAGACCTTACAGTATTATTAGAAAAAGAAACAACAGAAGAAGAGATAAACGCTAAAATGAAGGAATATGCAGAAGGGTCTATGAAAGGAATATTAGAATACTGCGAAGATCCAATTGTTTCTCAGGATATTGTAGGAAATCCCCACTCTTCAATATTTGATGCTTTATCTACAAAAGTTATTGAAGGAAACTTTGTTCATGTTTCATCATGGTATGATAACGAGTGGGGTTATTCAAATAGGTTAAAAGATTTAGTTCTTTTTATGGCTAAAAAAGGATTATAAAACAAAGCCCCTTTTTGGGGGCTTTTTAAAGGAGAAAAAGATGGCTATAAAACTTTATCCAATAGCTGAAAAATTTAATGATAAAGAAGCTTACTCAGAAATCCTTTTAGAAACACCAGAATTTGCAATTTTCCATGTGTATGTAAAAAAAGGTCAAAAAGTAGACCTTCATACATCAAACGCATATATGATTATCACAGTTATTCAAGGGAAAGGAAAGTTCTTTGTAGGTAGTGAAGAAAATATAGAACACCTTTCAGAAGAAGAAACAATCGTGTATGAAAAAGGAGAGCTTCATGGATATGAAGCTGAAGAAGATATGATTGTTCAGGTTGTAGCTGTCCCAAATCCATTACTACATCAATTTGATGAAGTTTAAACTTTACAAAATATTTTAGTGTATTAATTTTTAGTTATGAGAAAAAAGCTTGTTCTTATAGATGGCTCATCTTATCTATATCGTGCTTATTATGCTCTTCCACCATTAAAAAGTCCTAAAGGAGAGCCTACAGGTGCTATTTATGGTTTTTTAAGAATGATTTCTTCCCTTATGAAAGACCTTTCTCCTGAATATGTTTCTGTTGTTTTTGACCTTCCGGGAAAAACATTTAGACATGAAAAATATCAAGAATATAAAGCAAACAGAAAGGAAACTCCAGATGATTTAAAAATTCAAATTCCCAAAATAAAAGAGCTTATAAAACTCTGGGGAATTAAGATATTAGAAATTCCCGGATACGAAGCTGATGACATCATAGCAACCCTTGCAAAAAAAGGGAAAGAAAAAGGCTTTGAAGTAGTTATCGTTACACCAGATAAAGATATGATGCAGCTTGTAGAGGAAGGCATAAAAATCCTAAACCCTGTAAATGGGGAAATCTTTGACAGAGAGAAAGTAAAAGAAAAATATGGTATATACCCAGAGCAGTTTGTTGATTATCTAGCTATGATTGGAGACACAGTTGACAACATAATAGGGGTAAAAGGAGTAGGACCTAAAACAGCTGCAAAACTACTTAATGAATATGGAAATCTAGAGAATATAATAAAAAACATAGACAAGCTAAAACCAAAACTTCAGGAAGCATTTAAAGAGCAACTACAGAATTTAGAAAAAAATATTTTTCTTATAAAACTAAAGACAGATATATCTTTGGACATTTTTATTGAAGATTTAAAGAAAGAAAAAGCTGATTTACAAAAACTTAAAGAAGAATTCGAGCAACTTGGCTTTAAATCTTTGATAAAAGATATATACAAAACAAAAAAAGAAGAGATAACTTTAAAACAAAACACTTTATTTTAGGGAGAAAGATGGCAAAAAAGGAGAAAAAAAAGAAAAAAGATTGTGAAAATATAAAACCTCCTTTTACAGAAAAAGAGCTTTTAGAAAGATTAAAAAAGCATTTTCCTGAGCCTCAAACTGAGTTAGAGCATAAAGACCTTTTTCAACTTTTGACATCTGTTGTATTATCAGCTCAAACAACAGATAAAAAAGTTAATGAAGTTTCTCCTAAACTTTTTGAAAAATACCCAGACCCAAAAAAAATGTCCGAAGCTCCTTTAGAAGATTTATACCAGATACTAAAACCTATCAATTACTATAGGACAAAAGCAGAGAGATTAAAAAAAATTTCAAAAATACTTCTTGATAAACATGATGGAAAAATCCCAGATACAATAGAAGAGCTTACTAAATTCCCTGGAATAGGAAGAAAAACAGCCTCTGTTATTCTAGTGAATGGATTTGGAAAACCTGCAATAGTTGTTGATACCCATGTAAAAAGAGTAAGTAAAAGACTAGGTCTTACTTGCCATGATGACCCAGAAAAAATAGAGCAAGATTTAGCAAGATTCTTTTCAAAAGAAAACTGGGCATATATATCAAATGCTTTAGTTTTATTCGGGCGCTATATATGTACCGCAAAAAATCCAAAATGTAAGGAGTGTTACCTTGCAGACATATGCCCGTATGACAAAAAAAATCTTTAGTGTTTTAGCAATCTTTTTGATAGGCTGTGGAAGCTCTTCTGATTCAGGTAGCAATCAAGAAAACAATATTCAAACTCCTAAAATAACAAAAATAAAAGGGGAGTTTTCTACAGGAAATGTTTTTTCTAACGACAGTCTAGAATGGGCTTCAAACTTTAGGATTGTAGAAATTGGAGATTACTTAGATATTAAGCCATCTCATATTCAGTTTTTAAAATCAAAAGGCGTTGAGAAAGTATTTGCTTATGAATGGATGCCAGCAGGATATCACTATATAGACGGAGAAGACAATCCTTTTATGGCATGGGTTTATCAAAACAGAGAAATAACAACATTAAATCCAAATGGTCCATTTCCTCATTGCCAGGAAATGGGATATAGCTGGTGTGAAGATTACTACTATGACCTTGCTAATAATGAGGTTGTGGATAGAAGGATTTCCTTTTTAAAAAACAATACTTTAAACAAAGGAATAGATGGAATATTTTTTGATTGGGGAAGCGGTATTTACATAGAAGAAGATATTTATAAGCCTATGAAAGATAGATTTTTTCAGCTTCATCCACAAGGAGATTATTTTCAGGCTGTATCTGATTTTTATAGAAAACTTAAAGAAGAAGGACTTTCAGTTTTTACAAATCAAGGCTTTAGAAAAGCCCAGTATCATCTTCCTGTTGTAGACTATGATATGACAGAAAGCTATATAACTACAGATTACAGCCTTTCTAAACAAGCATGGATAGAATACAAAGATGATCAAGGGAAAACAGTTTTAGAAAAGATAGATATCCCTATTACAGCCTACTATCCTGTTTCTGAGGACATTCTAAATGGCTCTCTAGAAGACACAGCTTACTATATTGATTATTTAAACTCTTTAAAAAAACAGTATGGTGGAAATAATTTTAAAAAGTTTGTTTATGTAAACTATGTAGCACCAGACTTAGAAAAAATAGGAGAAAAAGAAAATCTACCTGTATATAAAGCAGTTGTCCCCAAAAACGCCCTGTTTTTCTCTTATGCTATGGGTAAAATTTCAGGAGAAATAGTTTATACAGAAGTTCCTTTAGACCACTCTTTAGAAAGAATAGATGTATATTTTTACGATTTAGGAGAGCCTTTAGAAGAAACATATCAAAAGATAGAAAACCAAAAATACATAAGATTTTTCTCAAATGGTTTTGTTCTTGCAGGTTTATGGGAAAAGCAGGAAACAATTACTATTTCTTCAAAAAACTTAAAAAATGGTTTTGTGTATGACCTATATAATAAAAATTGGCTAAAAATAGATAATAATACATTGGAAGTGCAGATGAAACCTTATTTTGACAAGTTGCAAAATAAAATAGTGCCTATAGGAAGAGTGTTTATTTACAGTAGTGATTAAGGAGGTTGAAAATGGAGTACGTAGTTCCTGTCATAGAGAGACTTAAAAGAGAAAATGGAAAAATTTTAATTTTTACCCATGAAAACCCAGATGGAGATGGTATAGGAAGTATGCTTGCTTTATGCTCCTTTTTAAGAAAAAAAGGAAAAAATGTCACCTGTGCTATGAAAGATCCTCTACCTCATATTTACGATTTCCTTCCAAATGCACAGGATATTAAAAAACTTCCCCTTGATGAAGAGTTTGACCTTGCTGTTTTGGTGGATGCAGCTGGAGCTTTTAGAGCAGGAGCACCAGTAAAGGCAAAAGAAATAGTAAGAATAGACCATCATATAGGAGGAAATGTAGAAAGTATTTATGACTATGTAGATCCATATGCCCCATCAACAACTACAATTGTAGGAAGAATTTTAAGACAATGGGACGAATCTCTTATAGATAAAGATATTGCTATGTGTCTTTATGCAGGACTTTTAACAGATACAGGCTCATTTAGGTATAACAATGTAAATAAAGAGACCTTTCATTTTGCAGAATTTCTTGTAGACAAAGGAGTAAATCCAAACTACATGTCAACAATGATATTCGAGAGAAACAGACCAAGCACTATTTTTCTTTTAAAAGAGGTTTTATCTACTCTTGAAATGCATGAAAATGGCAAAATAGCTTCCTTAGTAGTAAGAAGAGAATTTTTAGATAAAACAGGAGCAGAAGAAGAAGAAACAGAAGGATTTGTAAATTTTGCTAGAGGTATTGATGGAGTAGATGTTGCATTTATTATGATTCAAAAGCCTGATATGGATACATGGAGAGTTTCTTTAAGAGGAAAAGGAAAAGTAAATGTTCAAAATATAGCTAAAAAATTAGGAGGAGGAGGTCATAAAGATGCGGCAGGTTGTAGAATTAAAGGAAAAGAAAAAGAAGTTAAGGAAAAAATTCTAAGTGCAATAAAAGAAGAAATTTCTAAAGAGAAAAATCAGCTTGTTGAAACAAATGTAAACTAATCTTTTATTACATTTAGACCAAGTTTTTCAGCATAATCTAAAGCTTCAAAATACTCCCTTGGGGTTATTCTTCTACTTAACTCAGGATATTCAAAAGCTTTATAGTATGGATAATATTGAGGCATAATATTTACATACATGTTAGGAGACACAGATTTTAAAAAGTTTAAAACTTCTTTTGTAGTGGAAATATCATTAGGTAAGACTAAATGTCTTACTAAAAGACCTTTATAAGCTACACCATTTTTATCTGTTTTTAAATTACCAACCTGTCTATACATTTCTTTTACAGCTTTTTTTGCGATTTCTGGATAATTTCTCACTTTTGAATAT
>JAADDV010000016.1 GCA_013153795.1 Aquificota bacterium
AAATTTATACATTTTCATATACTTTCCTGCTCCCTTTAAAATTATTTTTAAATAATTTTTTCTTAAAGTATTATTTTGATAATAAAAATAATGTTTTAGCTTTTAGATAGCAATTTTATTAAAATTTATTTTAAACTATTAAAGGTAATTTATATTATGAATTACAAACACAAAAATTAAAAGAGGTTTTAAAAAAATTGAATATTGTTGTATTGATTTCAGGTAGGGGCTCTAATCTTCAAGCTATAATAAAAGGTATAGAAGAAGGTCTTATTAAAGCAAGAATTTCTCTTGTAATTTCAAATAAGAAAAGTGCAAAAGGTTTAGAAATTGCTAAAAGGCATGGAATAAAAACAGTTTTTATAAATCCAAAGGAATTTTTAAGTAGAGAAGAATATGATAGTAAACTTATAGAAGTTATATCAAAAGAAAATCCAGACCTAATAGTCCTTGCTGGTTATATGAGAATTTTATCTTCAAAATTTATAGATACTTTTGAAGGAAAAATTGTTAATATTCATCCATCTTTGATACCTTCATTTCAAGGATTAAACGCTCAAAAACAAGCTATTGAGTTTGGAGCAAAATTTTCAGGTTGCACTGTTCACTTTGTAACAAAAGAACTTGATAATGGCCCTATTATTATTCAAGCTGTTGTTCCTGTTTTACCTGATGATACAGAAGAAACTCTTTCCAATCGTATTCTTCAATACGAACACAGAGTTTATCCTCAAGCTATAAAATGGATTTCAGAAGGAAGAGTTCAAGTAGAAGGAAGAAAAGTTATTGTAAAAGATGCAAAATATGGAACAATTCCTGTAAATCCTTCTTTAGAAGATTTCTAATTACTACTTTCTATAGATAAATTGAAAGAATAAATCCTTAAAACTCAAACAAATAAGATATTATGTTCAAATTAAAATTTTCTTTAAAAGGAGATGATATATGACTAAATATATTCTTGGAGTTATTGTTGCTGTTTCTATTGCAGTTATAGCAACTTTTTTATCGAATCTTCAAATAGTAAAAGAAACCGTTAATTTCTCTCCTCTTATTATTGCTATTCTTTTAGGAGTTATTGTTGGAAATACTGTTAAATTTCCAGAATCTTTTAAACCTGGGATAATATTTTCTCTCAAGAAAATTCTTAGAATAGCTATTGTGTTTTTAGGTTTTAGATTAACTTTTCAAAATGTTGCAGAAGTAGGTTTAGAAGGACTTATTTTAGATACATTTATTGTTATTTCTACATTTTTACTTGGAGTATGGGTTTCTAGAAAATTTTTTGGTCTTGACTCACAAATGAGCTACTTGATTGCTTCAGGGTCTTCTATATGTGGTGCTTCAGCTGTTTTAGCAACAGCACCTGTTGTAAAAGCTGAAATGCATCATGCAGCAATGGCTGTTGCAACTGTTACTATTTTTGGGACAATTGCTATGTTCATTTATCCAATAGTTTATAAAGCTGGGCTAACCCTTGGTTTTGATGACCTTCTTTATGGGCTTTGGACTGGTGCAACTGTCCATGAAGTTGCTCAAGTTGTTGCAGCTGGATTTGCCGTTTCAGAAGAAGCAGGTAATACAGCAACAATTGCAAAACTTACAAGAGTTATGATGTTAGCACCTCTTCTTATTGCTTTAAGCTTTTTCCTTGCTAAAAAACATGCTACTCATGGTGCAGGAGTTACCCTCAGAGATATTCCTATTCCTTACTTTGTTTTTGGTTTTATTGCTATGGTTGGTATTAACTCTTTAAACATTATTCCTGAAAATATAGTTCATTATATTAATGTAATTGATGGATTTCTTCTAACAGTTGCTATGGCTGCAATGGGAATTGAAACGAACATACATAAAATAAAAGGTGTTGGTATGAAACCTATTTATGCAGCTCTTATTATATTTTTATATTTATTTTTCATTGGAATGATAGCAACAAAAGTGATTCATTCTATTTTCGGCTAAGGAACTCCTTAGCCTTTTCTTTATAATATCTAAATGGGCAAATTAGATATAACTTTAAGGGACATAATAAGCAAAATACCGCAAAAGTTTGTTTATTTACTTACCAATCAAAAAGGAACAAAAATACTTGATAACACCTTTCCAGCTGTAAAGGAAAGAAAAGCAGACCTTATTTTAGAGCTTGAAGATGGCAGTATATTTCACTTAGAACTTCAAACACAAAATGACAAAAGTATGCCTTTTAGAATGCTTGAGTATTATTTACTACTAAAACAACGATACAAAAACAGACCTATAAAGCAGATTGTTCTGTTTGTAGGAGATGGAAAACCTTCTATGCCAGATAGACTAATAACAGATAACTTAAGTTTTAAGTATCAAATCAAAGATATAAAAGAAATAGAATGTAAAGAACTTTTAGAGAGTAAAAATTTGGAAGATAAAATTCTTGCAGTTTTATGCAAGGTAGAAGACTTTGAAAAGTATATTTTTGGTTTAGTTGAGGAGCTTTTAAAAATTCCAGAAAAGGAAAGGGCAGACTATATAAGAAAATTATTGATAGCTCTTGACTATAGACCTAAATTATTGAAAAAATTAAGCTTGATTTTGGAGGAAAGAAAATTGCCGCTAACAATAACAGAAGAGATGTTAAAACAAAATCCTTTTTTCCAAAAGGGATTACAAGAAGGAAAAAAAGAAGGTTTACAAGAGGCAGTAAAAAACCTTTATATTAATCTAGGACTATCTATAGAAGAAATAACAAAAGGTTTAAATATTCCAAAAGAGGAAGTAGAAAAAATTTTAAGAGAAAACAATCTTTTAGAAAAATAAATACTCTAGCTTTTTCTTTTAAACTCAAAAGCTTTCCAAAAACTGTTAAACTTTTTTACACTTTTTTCGAAAGGTTTCTAAAACAAATCTCTACATTTTCTAGGAGAAAAATAATGATTAGAGCTCTCTGGACTTCTGCCTCTGGTATGGAAGCACAGCAAACAAATCTTGATGTTATTTCTCATAACATTGCAAATGTAAATACTGTAGGTTTTAAAAGAAGTAGAGCAAACTTTGAAGACCTTATATACCAGAATATAAAAGACCCAGGTGTTATGAGTTCAACGGAAACAAGAGTCCCATCTGGTATACAAATAGGCCTTGGAGTAAAACTGTCAGATGTAAGTAAGATTTTTTCCCAGGGAAGCTTAATAAAAACAGATAAACCTTTAGACCTGGCTATACAAGGAGATGGATTTTTCAAAATAGAACTTCCAGGAGGAGGAGAAGCTTATACAAGAGCAGGAAACTTCCAGATAGATGACCAAGGATACGTTGTAACACCAAACGGCTACAGACTTTATCCAAACATACAGATTGCAGCACCTGAGACACTTGTAAGTATTCAAATAAGCCCAAATGGAAATGTTTATGTTGTAAGAAACGAAGGAGGGCAACAAACTACTGAAGAACTAGCAAATATAAAACTATATAAGTTTATAAATCCTGCAGGATTAAAAGCTATTGGAGAAAATCTTTTTGTAAGAACAGAAGCTTCTGGAGAAGAAATAGAAGGAGACCCAAATACTGATGGATTTGGAAAAATAGCTCAAGGATTTTTAGAAGCTTCAAATGTTAATATTGTTGAAGAAATGGTTAATCTCATAGTTGCCCAAAGAGCTTATGAGATTAACTCTAAAGGTATAACAACAGCTGATGAGATGCTTCGAACGGTTAGTGGTCTTAAGTCTTAAGATATTTATATTTTTTCTTTTTGTTGGGGCTTCTTTTGCCGCAACAACTATTAAGCTTAAGTCTCAAGTTTATACAAATAAAGAAAATATATATCTATCTGATATAGCAGTTGTTAGCTCTGACAACAGCAAGTTTAAGGAATTTTTAGAAAATCTATATATAACAGATTTTCCTCAGGATATTTTTTCAAAAAGAATAACTAAAAAGCAAATAAAAGACATTTTAGAGGCAAACTATATAAACACATCAGAAATTTCTATAGTAGGAAGCTACTGCACAATAAAAAGGTCTATAAATAAATTAACTCCTGAAAAAATAAAAGATGATGTGCAAAGTTTTCTTTTAAGAAGATACCCAGATATAGAGGTAGTATCCATATCTGTTCCAAGGATAAGAAGTATCCAGAGAAAAAATCTCAGAATAAAAATAAAAGAAAGAAGTAAAACCTCATCATACATATATTTAACTTACTTTGTTTATAATGGAAATTTCCTTTTAAGAAGAATATCTGTTCCTGTGAAATATAAGAAAATATCCTATGTTGTGTTTTCAGTAGTAGATATAAGAAAAGGAGAATATATAACAAGAGAAAAAATCTCCTTGAAAAAATATACCGGAAACACCAGACATCTTTTTACTTCTTTAGAAGAGATACTAGGAAAAAAAGCAAAGATAAATATAAAAGCTGATATTCCTATAAAAGACTATATGATAGTGCCTGATTATCTTGTCCAAAGAGGAAGTAATGTAAAAATTATTTACAATAAAGGGATTATCCATATAGAATTAATAGGAAGAGCCTTAGAAAATGGCCAATTAAATCAAATAATAAAAGTAAAAAATATTTCATCAGGAAAAGTGATACCATGCAAAGTAATTGGAAGAAATCAGGTCTTATTTATTGGGGGGTCTTTTTAGCAATAGTTTTATTAAGTTCTTGTTCTTCTAAAAAAGTTGTAGTGATTGAAAAACCTCCTCCTTTACCTCCTGACCTTGGAAAGATAGAACAAAAACCACCTCCAGGCTCGTTATATACAGGCACAGATAATCTTTTTTCAGACGACAAAGCAAGAAATGTAGGAGATATTCTTACTATAAAGGTTATTGAAACAATTGCAGGTTCTGGTGGAGCTACAAGTCAAGGAGGAAAAAATACGTCTGTAAATCTGGATTTTCCTGCACCTGTATTAATGGGAAAACAAACACCAAACAAAACTCCTATAGCAGGAATGCAGGCTTCTTCATCAAATCAGTTTAAAGGTCAAGGAAAAACAGGAAGAAATGCAAACCTTATAGCAACAATAACAGCTAGAGTAGTAAAAGTTTATCCAAATGGAAATCTCTTTATTGTTGGAGAAAAACTTATTAAGATAAACAACGATGAGCAAATTTTAAGAATATCAGGAATTGTGAAACCTTCTTATATACAACCAGATAACTCTATCTTTTCATACCAGATTTCAGATATGAAAGTAGAGTATAACGGAAAAGGCTTTATTGCAGAACAGCAAGAACCTGGCTGGCTTGCCCGTTTTCTTATAAAAATATGGCCATTTTAAGGGGAGAGTAAAATGTTTAGGTTATTTATTTTATTTTTTCTTTTATATTTTTCATTTTCTTTTAGTGGAAACCTAGTAAAAATAAAAGACGAAGTCAATGTAGTAGGAGTTAGAAATAACTTTTTAACTGGTTATGGTATTGTTGTAGGCTTAAACGGAACAGGAGATGGAACAACAAGCAGATACACTCTTTTAAGTATAGCTAATATGCTTAGAAAAATGGGAGTTTATATAGACCCAAATCAGGTTAAAACAAAAAATGCAGCTGCTGTTATCGTTACAGCTAAAATGCCTCCTTTTGCAAAGTCAGGTATGACATTCGACGTTACAGTTGCTTCCCTAGGAGATGCGAAAGATATATCAAATGGAGTTCTAATCAGGACACCTTTAAAAGGACCAGATGGAAGAATTTACGCTTTCGCCCAAGGGCCTGTATCAACAGGAGGAGGTTTCTCAGAATCAAATAGAGGAGGGAAAGTGCAGAAAAACTTCCCTACAACAGGAGTTGTTGTTAATGGAGGAATTATAGAAAGAGACCTTCCTTTTGATTTTGGAAGTATGGATGAGCTTATTCTTACTTTGAAACATCCAGATTTTGATAAAGCTGTTGAAATCGCTGATGTGATAAATAAACATTTTGGGAACATCGCAACAGCTTTAGATGCAACAACAGTAAAAGTTTCATATCCACCAGGAGAAAACAAAGTAGCTTTTGCATCAAAAGTCTTAAATCTAAAAATCAAAACAGACAGTGAACCAACTATTGTTATTTATGAGAGAACAGGAACGGTTATTCTTAGTGGAGATATAAAAATAGATACACCTCTTTATGTATCTCATGGAAATATATATGTATCTGTTACAAAAAAACCTGTAGTTTCACAACCACCACCTTTATCAGGAGGACAAACTGTTCAAACTGAGCAGATAACAACAACAGTAGCAGAAGAAAAAGGAAGAATATTCCAGATACAGGGACCCTCTTTAAAAGACCTTGTTAAAGCTTTAAATGACCTTGGTGTATCACCAAGGGATATAATTGCAATAATACAGGCTATTAAAAACTCAGGAAAACTTCACGCAAAAATCATAATAATGTGAGGATAATAATGATTAGGATAAATCCATACTGGGATTTTAAAAATATTCAGCAGATAAAAGACGTTGAAGAAGTTTCAAAAGAATTTGAAGCAATGTTTGTAAGAATGATTTTAAAAGAGTTTAGAAAGACTATCCCTAATGGTCTTTTTAATACATCTTTTTCTTCCAAAATGTATTGGGATATGTTTGATATGCAAATGGCAGAAATTATTTCTTCTGGTCAAATTGGTTTAAAAGCATATATTCAAAAAGCTCTAGAGAGTTATAGTAAATATATGGGAGAGTGAATGAATCCAGCTTTAGAAAATATCTTTTTAAAAATAAATCAACATTCAGATATTCTTATTGTTGTTCTTATTATTTCTATACTCGCTGCTATGGTTCTTCCTATTCCTCCTGCCTTACTAGACATTCTTCTAACAGCGAGTATAACTTTTTCAATTGTTATACTTATGACAACTTTGTATGTAAAGAACCCTTTACAACTTTCTTCTTTTCCTTCTCTTCTCTTAATAGCAACCCTTTTCAGGCTTTCTCTAAACGTAGCAACTACAAGAAGAATCTTACTACACGGACATGAAGGACCTGATGCAGCAGGGCAGGTGATAAAAGCTTTTGGACAATTTGTTGTAGGTGGAAACTATATTGTAGGAGCAATTGTTTTTATTATTCTCGTAATAATAAACTACCTTGTTATTACAAAAGGAACAGAAAGAATTTCTGAAGTAGCAGCTCGTTTTACCCTTGATGCAATGCCTGGTAAACAGATGAGTATAGATGCAGACCTTAACGCTGGGATTATAGATGAGAAAGAAGCTCAAAGAAGAAGGCAAGAATTGGCAAAAGAAGCTGATTTTTACGGAGCAATGGACGGTGCATCTAAATTTATAAGAGGAGATGCTGTTGCTGGTATTATTGTAGCCCTTGTTAACATAATAGGTGGTCTTGCTATTGGTATTTTACAGCATGGAATGGATTTACAGTCTGCTTTAAAAACATTTACTCTCCTTACTGTTGGAGATGGTCTTGTATCTCAGATACCTTCTCTTATAACATCAACAGCAGCAGGTCTTATGGTAACAAGGGCTGTTTCTGAAGATAATCTTGGAAGAGAAATCTTTTCTCAACTTACAGCCATCCCAAAAGCTTTATATATGGCAGCAGGAACTATTTTTGCAATGGGAATTGTTCCAGGGATGCCAACTATACCTTTTTTCCTTTTAGCCGCAGTTTTAGGATTAACTGCTTATATTATGGACCAAATGCTTAAAGAAAAGGAAAAACAGGAAGCAGAAAAAAAAGCAAAAGAGCTTATAAAAGGAGTTGAAGAGGAAGAGGCTTCTCCAGAAGAATTACTTCCTCAGCCGGAAACTATAACTTTTGAAATAGGATATGCTCTTATTCCTTATGTTGATGAAAGTAAAGGTGGAGAGATAGTAAAAAGAATAAAATCTCTAAGGAAACAGCTTACAAAAGAGTTAGGAATAATAATTCCATTGATACATATAAAAGACAACCTTGAACTTAAACCAGGAGAATATAGAATTTTAATAAGAGATGTAGAGGTAGCACGGGGAGAAATAGAGCCTGGACATTATCTTGCTATAGACACAGGCTCAACAAAAGGAAAGATTGAAGGAAAACCAACAAAAGAACCAGCCTTTGGACTTGATGCATACTGGATTCCAGAAGAACTTAAAGATAAAGCAAAAATGCTTGGATATACTGTTGTTGATATACCAACAGTAATAATAACTCATCTTTCAGAAGTTATTAAAAAACATGCTCATGAAATTCTTGGAAGAGGAGAAACAAAAGAGCTTGTGGATGCTTTAGCAGAAAAATATCCTATTGTAAAAGAAATAGTCCCAGACCAAGTTCCTCTTAATATACTCCACAGAGTTCTTCAAAATCTACTGAAAGAAAATATACCAATAAGAGACCTTATGACTATAATAGAAACACTTTCCGATAACATTGTTAAGACAAATGACCCAGAAATTTTAACAGAATTTGTAAGACAAGCCCTAGCTAGACTTATATCTTCTTTATACCAAAAGGACGGAACTATATATGCCTTATCTTTAGGAACAAATACAGAAAGTTTTATACTAGAAAAAGTAAAGGAAAATGAAGGTACATTACCGCCTTTTGACCCTGCTTTTGTTCAAAAGCTTATAAATGAAATATCTAAATATATGGATGTATTTATGGTAAATCAGGCAACACCAATTCTTTTAACCTCTCCAGCAACAAGAAGATTTGTAAGAAAAATAATAGAGCATTATTTACCAAATATAGCTGTGTTATCTTATAGTGAAATAGACCCAAAATATAAAGTAAATATATTAGGAGCAGTTGAGGTTAATGGTTAGTAAAATTTATGAGGGAGAAAATATTCAAGAGCTTGTTGAAAAAGCAAAAAGTGAACTTGGAGATAATATTAAGATTGTTCAATATGAAATATTTAAAGAAAAAAAGTGGCTTTTTTTAGGAAAAAGAAAATATAGAATTTTAGTAGAAGTAAAAGAAGAAAAAAAACCTCAGATAAATTTTGAAGAGCTTCTTAAAAAGGTAGAAAATATTATTGAAGAAAAAGTAAAAGAAGCTGTTCCACCGATAAATTCACATCTTCCATCTAAAAAATTAAATATTCCCCCCCATATTGAAGAAAAACTACCTGTTAATGTCGAAATATCTTCTGAGTTTACAGGAGAAGCAGTTGAACTGATTAATAGATTAATTAAAAAAGGTGTTTATCAAGATGTTGCAGAAGGAATTGTAAAAGAAGCTTGTGGTTTAGACCTTGATACAAATAAATGGGACTTAAATGCAGTTACTCTAAAAGAAGCTCTTATAAATGGTATAGAAAATAAAATTCTTTTTACAGGTTCTTTTAATGAATTAGAAAAGATTCCTAAAATAATTGCTTTCTTTGGTCCAACAGGAGTAGGAAAAACAACAAACTTATTTAAAATTGCTTCTCAGTTTGTATTAGACAAAAAAAAGAAAGTGAGTGTTATTAGTATAGATACATTCAAAGTTGGAGCTATTCATCAAGGAAGAATTTATGCAAATATACTAAATATTCCTTTTTTAATTAATCT
>JAADDV010000107.1 GCA_013153795.1 Aquificota bacterium
ATTCACACAGAAATATATTTCCTATTCAAAATGCAACTCATTAATAGTAATCATTATCGATTACATACACCCTTTCAACTTATCCTATTCCCTTTCCAATAAACCCTTTTCTTATGCCAACTATCCTATAACTGTAAACTATCTTAACACATATTTTTTATTTTTGCTCTTGTTTCTTTTGTTGGTTTTTTACAAATAACTTTCCATAAAGAGATGTTCTTTCTTTATTACACGCTTTTATTTCTTCCATAACTAAATCTCTGCATTCTTCAAAAGAAAAACAGTTTCCTTGATCTTCTTGCTCTTGTATTACTTGGGAAATAATTTGAGTTTCACATTTTCTCCATTTTGTGTTTAAATCCCCTTTTTGCTCTTTTTCTATACATTCTTCAAGTTTTTTTACATATTCTTGACATTCTTTTTCAGTAAAAGCAAATGTTAAAGATGTAGAAATTGAAAAAGTTAGTATAGAAAATGCTAATTTTTTAAACATGATAAAAACTCCTGCAAGTTTTTACTAACTAACATATAAACTTAATGAAAAAACTTTCTTTTTCAATATCACAAATCAAGTCTGTTTTGTCTTATAATATAAGTCTTTGAAATGTAATAAACCTAAAAATTGGGAGGACTATCCATTGGATTGGAAAGATACACTAAATCTACCTAAGACTAATTTTCCTATGAAAGGAAATTTACCTAATAAAGAGCCTGAATTTATAAAAAGATGGGATGAGATTAATCTGTATAAAAGACTTAGAGAAGAAAGAAAAGGAAAAGATAAATATATTCTCCATGATGGGCCTCCTTATGCAAACGGCCACATTCATATGGGACACGCTCTAAATAAGATTTTAAAAGATATTCTTGTTAAATATGCCTCAATGAAAGGTTTAGATGCACCCTTTGTTCCGGGGTGGGATTGTCATGGTCTTCCTATTGAGCAGCAAGTAGAAAAAGAGCTAAAAAAACAGAAAAAAAGAAAAGAAGACCTTTCAAAAGCTGAGTTTAGAAAACTCTGTAGAGAATATGCAGCAAAATTTGTGGAAATACAGAAAGAAGAGTTTAAAAGACTTGGTGTTATCGGAAATTGGGAAAAACCTTATCTTACAATGAGACCTTCTTACCAGGCTCAAGAGATAAGAGAGCTTGGTAAAATTTTCAAAAGAGGCGTTGCTTACAGAGGAAAAAAACCTGTTTACTGGTGTATATATGATAAAACAGCTGAAGCTGAGGCTGAGGTAGAGTATGCAGATAAAAAAGACCCTTCTATTTATGTAGCCTTTGAACTTGTTGAGCCTCCATTTGGTATAGAGAAAAAAACATACCCTGTTATATGGACAACAACTCCTTGGACGCTTCCTGCTAACCTTGGGGTGATGGTTAATCCTGATTTTGATTATGTATTTTTAGACACTGGAGAAAAAGTTTTCATTGTTGCAAAAGAGCTTTTAGAAAGCTTTAAAGAAAAAACAGGATTAGAAGGACAGGTTATAAAAGAGGTAAAAGGAAGGGAGCTTGAGTTTTTAGAGTATAAACATCCGTTTATAGATAGAGTCTCAAAGATATACCTTTCTGAGTTTGTTGAGCTTGGAACAGGAACAGGGCTTGTTCATATGGCTCCTGGACATGGTCAGGAAGACTATGTTATAGGACAGAGATACGGAGTAGAGCCTTTTGCTCCTGTAGATGATGAGGGAAGATTTACAAAAGAAGCTCCTGAGTTTATACAGGGACTTAGGGTTTTTGATGCAAATGAGCCTATTATTGAAAAACTAAAAGAAGTTGGAGCCCTTTTACACCATGAAGTTATAAAACACTCATATCCCCATTGCTGGAGATGTAAAAATCCAGTCATATTCAGAGCTACACCTCAGTGGTTTATATCCATGGATGCAGTTTTAGAAAATGGCAATACCCTAAGGGGAGAAGCTATAAAAGAGATTGAAAGGGTTAAATGGATACCCCACTGGGGAGAAAACAGAATAAAATCTATGGTAGAAAACAGACCAGACTGGTGTATATCAAGACAGAGAAGCTGGGGAGTTCCTATAGCTGTTTTCTACTGTGAAAAGTGTGATTATATTGTTGAGGAAGAAGAAGTTTTTGAACATGTAGCAAAACTTGTTGAAAACTACGAGTATGGAGCTGATATATGGTTTGAAAAAGAGGCTAAAGAGCTCCTTCCTGAAGGATACAAATGTCCAAAATGTGGAAACACAGACTTTAAAAAAGAAGAAGACATACTAGATGTCTGGTTTGACTCTGGGGTTTCCCACGCATCTGTTTTAAAAACAGGATTCTGGGAAGAGCTTAGATGGCCTGCCGATATGTACCTTGAAGGTTCAGACCAGCATAGAGGTTGGTTCCAGTCTTCACTTCTTGAAGGAGTCGCCTCATACGACAGAGCTCCTTATGACAGTGTTTTAACCCACGGTTTTATTCTTGATGAAAAAGGACGTAAAATGTCCAAATCCCTTGGAAATGTTATTGCCCCTGAAAAAGTTATAAAAATGTATGGGGCAGACATAATAAGACTGTGGGTTGTTTCTGAGGATTATACAGAAGATATAAAAATCGGAATGAATCTCTTAAAATCTATAGCTGATGACTATAGAAAAATAAGAAACACATTCAGATATTTCCTTGGAAATCTGTATGACTTTAACCCTGAGAAAGATACAGTTTCTTATGAAAACCTTTTAGAGATAGACAAATGGATGCTTTCTAAACTTCAAAGACTTATAGACCTAGCCCATGGAGCATATTTAAACCATAGATTTCACAAGTTTTACCATGAAATAAAAAGATTTATTATCGTTGACCTTTCAGCTATATATCTAGATATTTTAAAGGACAGATTATATGTATATGCGCCAGACAGTCTAGAAAGACGCTCTGCCCAGACTGTTTTATACAATCTTCTTGAAAGTATGGCAAAACTCTTTGCTCCTATACTCTCTTTTACTACTGAGGAAATATGGGATTATGTCAAGCAGATAAATCCATCTGTTAAAGAAAGCATTCACCTTGAAGAAATGCCTCTTGTTAACGAAGATTATATAAATGAAGAAATAGAAAAAATATATAAAAAGCTTCTTCAGATAAGAGATGATATTTTAAAAGCATTAGAAGAAGCTAGAAAAGCAGGACTTATAAAACATCCTTATGAAGCAAGAATAGTGCTTTCCTTACCAGAAGAATATAGAAAACTTGTTGAGGAAAGATTAGATTGGATTAAATTCTTCTTCACTGTTTCACAAGTTGAGCTTTCTGATAAGCCTGAAGGGGATATTTGTATAGAAGGAGAAAAAGTAGAAGGAGCAAAGATAGCTGTTACTTTTGCTAAAGGAGAAAAATGTCCAAGATGTTGGATTTATGATGAAAGTGTAGGAAGAGATGAGCAACCTGTTTGTGATAGATGTATGAAGCAAATACAAAAAATGGGAATAGAACTTTCCCAAATAACAGAATAAAATAAGAGAGGAGGATAAATGAAAAAGTCAGAGCTTTTAGAATACCTAACAGAAAAGTTTCCCCATATAGACAAAACTGTTTTAAATGAAATTTTAAACGGAACATTTGAAGCAATGATAGATGCTTTATCAAAAGGGGAAAAAATAGAAATTAGAGGTTTAGGTTCGTTTAGAGTAAAAGAAAGAGATGGTAGAAAAGCTAGAAATCCAAAAACCGGTGAGATTGTAGAAGTTCCACCAAAGAAAATTGTTCATTTTAAAATGGGTAAAATACTAAAAGCTAAACTATTTTCAAAAAAAGTGTCCTGAAGGCTATTATAGCCTTCAGGGCTTTATAATTACAGGTGTAAAATCATCAACTAAATCCCAAATCTGTTTCATCTCTTCGTTAGAAACAGCTATACAACCATTTGTCCAATCTACATATTTCAAAACTTCTTGATATTTTGGATATAAAAATGACCAGTTAGGAAAACCATGTATCATAATCATATTTCCTGGATTATATCCTTTTACATAAGCATTTATTTTATCTTCAAAATTTGGATAAGAAATTTTTAAAGATAAAAAATAACTACTATTTCTATTTCTCCAATCTATATAATATAGCCCTTCAGGAGTTTTCCCATCCCATATTTTTTCTTTTTTCCCGATAGGGTTTCTTCCTAACGATACGTAAAATTTTCTTATCAATATTCCATTTTTTAGTAAAAGCATTTTTCTTTTTGATTTATATATAACAATTGAATCAGGCTTTAAAAAATCCTCTACATCTTTAAATAAAGCTTCTTTATCTTTTATATAACAGTAAAACCAATAAGGATAAGTGTGTCTTATATCCTTATTAATCTGATAGGAAAATGCAGAAGTTGAAATAAAAATAAAATTTAATAATATAAAAATTGATTTTTCTTTAAAAAATTTTCCTTTCTTCATAGTTATTTAATGATTAAAGCCTAGTTTTTAGTTTGTTTATACTAATTTTTTGTTTTTAAAAGCAGGCACAAGGCCTGCTAAAAATTTATTTTCCTAAAAGTTTTAATGTTTTTTCAGCTACATTTTCAGGGGTAAAGCCAAATTTTTCCATTAAAACATTTCCTGGAGCTGAAGCACCAAATCCTTCCATTCCAATAACAAGACCATTTTCTCCAACTATTTCTTTCCAGCCAAGAGAAGCTCCAGCTTCAACAGCTACTTTAGGTATGTCTGAAGGAAGAACAGATTTTCTGTAATCTTCAGGTTGTTTAAAGAAAAGCTCCCATGAAGGCATTGAAACAACTCTAGATTTTATACCTTTTTCCTCTAAGAGTTTTTTAGCACCTAAACATACATGAACTTCAGAACCTGTTCCTATAAGGATAACTTCAGGATTTTCCGTATCTTCAAGGATATAAGCTCCTTTTTGAACTCCTTCTTTTATTGGATATTTCTTAGGGTCTAAAACAGGAACATTTTGTCTTGTAAGAACAAGCATTACAGGAGATTTTTCTTTTATAGCTATTCTCCATGCTTCAACTGTTTCATTTGCATCAGCTGGTCTTATAACAGTAATATCAGGCATTACCCTAAAGCTCATAAGATGTTCTATTGGTTGATGGGTAGGTCCATCTTCTCCAACACCTATACTGTCATGGGTATAAACAAATATAGAATGGGTTCCCATTAATGCAGCAAGTCTGACAGCTGGTCTCATATAGTCAGAAAAAACAAAGAATGTAGCCCCAAAAGGAATAACACCACCATGAAGTGCCATCCCATTAACAGCAGCTCCCATTGCATGTTCTCTTATCCCGAAATGAATATTTCTTCCATTTGGAGTATCACAATAAAAATCACCTTTCCCTTTCATTACAACTTTATTAGAGGAAGCAAGGTCTGCAGAGCCTCCGATAAAGTTTGGAAGTTTATCTGCTAAAACGTTTATAACTTCTCCTGAAGCTGAGCGAGTTGCAATAGACTTTGATATATCAGTGTAAACAGGTAAATCTTTGTCCCAATCTTCAGGAAGTTTTCCTTCTACAAACATCTCAAACTGTTTTGCAAGTTCAGGATAAGCTTTTTTGTATTCCTCAAACATCTTGTTCCATTCTTCTTCTGCTTTCTGCCCTTTTTCTATAGCCTCTCTACAGTGATTTAAGGCTTCCTCTGGAATATAAAATCTTTTATCCTCAGGAAATCCTAAAGCTCTTTTTGTTTCTCTTTCTTCTTCTTCAGTTAAAGGAGCACCATGAACAGCTGGATTGTCTTGCTTTGGAGAATGCCAGCCTATATGGGTTTTTATTCTTATAAGAGAAGGTTTTTCTTTTTCATCTTGAGCTGCTTTGATAGCTCCATATATAGCTTCTAAGTCTTCACCATCAGGGACTGTTATAACATGCCAGCCATGGGCTTTAAATCTAAGCTCTATATCTTCTGTCCATGTTATATCTGTTGGACCATCTATTGTTATGTGGTTATCATCATACAGATATATTAGTTTTCCAAGTTTTAGCCTTCCTGCTAAAGCTGCTGCTTCATAGGAAATCCCTTCCATTAAATCACCATCAGAAACAATTGCATATGTATAGTGGTCAACAATATTAAAACCTTCTCTATTGAAATAGTTAGCAAGATAACACTCAGCTATTGCCATTCCTACACCCATACCAAAACCCTGACCTAAAGGACCTGTTGTAGCCTCAACCCCAGGAGTAAGTCCATATTCTGGATGTCCGGGAGTTTTACTACCCCACTGTCTAAATCTTTTTAACTCTTCTAAAGGAAGGTCATAACCATAAAGATATAAAAGAGAATAAAGCATTGCTGAAGCATGCCCAGCAGAAAGAATAAATCTATCCCTGTTAAACCATTTTGGATTTTTAGGGTTGTGTTTTAAAAACTTGTCCCATAAAACATAAGCCATTGGGGAAGCCCCTAAAGGCATTCCAGGATGCCCAGATTTTGCAGTTTGAATCTGGTCTAGAGAAAGAACTCTGATAGTGTTTATACACAGCCAGTCTGTATTTGTCATGTATTTTTTCTCCTCTTGGAAAAATTTTGATTGAAAATATTATTATACTAAGAAATCTTTTGTTTGATTTTGGAGAGCAAATGTTTTATAAAAGAATAGTTATCCAGCCTTATGAAAAGGACTTTTCTTCAATAAAACCTATTTTAACAGAGAGATTAGAAAGTATATTTTTTCTCCCTGTTTTATGGAAAAAGCCAAAACCTATACCTTCAACAGCTTTTAATCCTGAAAGACAACAGTTTTTAGGAAGTTTTTTCTTAGAAGACCTTTTAAAAGAAAAGCAACCTGGAGATATCGTTTTGGGCATTGTGCCCTATGATTTGTATGAACCAGGTTTAAACTTTGTTTTTGGAGTAGCTTCTTCTCTTACTAAAACAGCTGTTATATCAACATATAGATTACACAACAGTTTTTATGGACTTCCTGAAGATTTTTCTCTTTTTGTAGATAGAACAACAAAAGAAGCAGTTCACGAGATTGGACATACCCTTGGACTTGGACACTGCCCTAATCCTGAATGTGTTATGCATTTTTCAAACTCTATTCAAGACACAGATAGAAAAAGTTATTATTTTTGCCCAGTTTGTTATGAAAAAGTAAAAAAAGCTCTTGGAATAAATAGCTAATAAGGAGGGTAAGAATGAGAGTATACCAGCCAGCAGCAGTTTTGTTTTTACATGCATTTCCGTTAAACAAAAATATGTACAAATATCAGTTTGAAGCATTTGAAAAAGAAGGGATTCCCTATATAGCCGTAGACTATCCAGGGTTTGGGGAGGAAAGAAATTTTCCAACAGATTACTCTATTTCCCAGCTTACAGACATAATCGTTTCAAAAATAAACCAACTAGGCATAAAAAAAATAATTCCTATTGGAGATAGTATGGGCGGTTATATAATGTTTGACTTATGGAGAAGATATAAAGACCTCATATCAGCTCTTGTTTTTGTTGCAACTAGAGCTGAAGCTGATACAGAAGAAGCAAAAAAAGCTCGTTATATAACAATAGAAAAAATAAAAAAAGAAGGAAAAGATTTTCTTATAGAGTTTATGATAGATGCCCAAACCTCCCCTAAAACAAAAGAAGACACTAAAAAAATAGAAGAGCTTCTTTGTATCATGAATGAAGCAACAGAGGAAGGAATAATAAAAGCATTAAAAGCTCTAGCTGAAAGACCTGATAACACAGAGCTACTAAAAACTATAAACGTCCCAACCCTTGTTATAGCAGGAAAAGATGATGAAAAGGTAACCCCTCCAAGTGTTGTAAAGCAAATAGCAGATGGTATAGAAAACTCTCTTTTTATTGAAATTCCTGACTCTGCCCATCTTCCACCATTTGAAAATCCTGAAGAGTTTAATAAAGTAGTAATTCCTTTTATCAAAGAAAATCTCTAAAAATCAGGGAAGGTTTCTCTTCCCTTTTTTGTTATATAATAACCTTCTATCAGCTTTCATAAATTTCACAAAATTAAATTTCTAAAAACAGGATAAACTATGATTTATGTGTATACAGGTGATGGAAAAGGAAAAACAACAGCAGCAATAGGAGCTGGAATAAGGGCTGTAGGGGCTAATAAAAAGGTTCTTATGGTTCAATTTATGAAAGTAAAGGAGTTAACATCAGAGTATAAAGCCTTAGAGCATATGAAAAATTTCCATATTGAAAGTTTTGGTAGAGAAGGTTTTTATGCTCCAGAAAAATATTTAAAAGAAAATCCAGAGGCTATAAAGTTTGGTGTAAAACCTCTATCTGATATTGATTATAAACTAGCTCAAGATGGATTTGATTTTGTTGTAAATGCTGTTAAAAATCAAGCTTATCATTTGATAATTCTTGATGAATTATGTGTTGCTTTAAATTTCGAACTTTTACAAGAAGAGCCAGTAATGAATCTTTTAGAAAAACATAAAGAAGATTTTCATTTTATTTTAACAGGTAGAAGCTGCTCTGAAAATATCTTACAGATAGCTGACCTTGTTACAGAAATGAAAGAAATAAAACATTATTTTAAACAGGGAAAACCGCCTGTTAAAGGAATAGATTATTAGCCTATTTTATTGTTTGAAAGCTGGTTTCTTTATGGTATTTAGTTTGGCATTTCGACATTACTTCTGGAGCTGAAGAATGGAAATATTATTTTTAATAGTTCTTGTTATTCTATTTTTAGAATATCGGCCTAGTCAGGTCTTTTACCAAAAAGGGAATATAAAACCTCTTGTTGAAGGGTCAATAGAAAATTTAAAAAAATATAAAATTGTAGCCCATGTCCATACTCAGTTTTCTTTTGATTCTCTAGGTAAACCTTCTGATATAAAAAAAGCTGTTGAAGATAACAAGATAGATTTTGTTTTTATTACTGACCACGATAATGAATATTATAAATATTTTGAAGATGAAAAGATTTTTGCTGGAATTGAATTAAATACTCAAGATGGTAGACTTTTAAAACTGGGAGGGTCTCTTCCAGTTATTTCCCATCCTAATAATTTTGAGTTTTCCCACTATATCTGGAAGGGAGAGTTTAAAAAAGATTATCTTTATGAATTTATCAAT
>JAADDV010000026.1 GCA_013153795.1 Aquificota bacterium
AGTAGTTGTTTTAGAGACAATAAAAAGATTTGTAAAGAAAACTAAAACAGATATAGATGATAAAATTTTACAAGTTTTCTTAAAACCTTTAAGGTTTACTTTTATTATTTTTGGACTATGGTTTGCTTTAGTTATTTTAGGAATAAAAAATGAAATTACTCAGCATATTATCAGAACTTTATTTACTTTCACATTTTTTTGGATTATCTATAACTCTATTCATATTTTTGAAGATAGTATTCTCAAACTTACAGGAACTTTTGGACAAAGTGTTTCAAAAGAAATTGGAAATTTTATTATTAAATCTTTAAAGATTTTTGTCGTTATACTTGGTGGTGTTGCTATTCTTCAAGAATGGGGCATTAATGTAACTACTTTTATTGCATCCCTTGGATTAGGAGGTCTTGCATTTGCTTTAGCTGCTAAAGATACAGCTGCTAATTTGTTTGGAGGTCTTACTATTATTGCAGATAAGGCCTTAAAAATTGGAGATTGGGTAAAGATAGGCTCTGTAGAAGGTATTGTTGAAGATATTGGTATTAGAACAACAAAAATAAGAACTTTTGAAAAATCTCTTCTTACAGTTCCAAACAGTTATATAGCAAATAATCCAATTGAAAACTTTTCACGAAGAAATGTTAGAAGAATAAAAATGGTTATTGGAATAACTTATGATACTCCTAGAGAAAAAATTATTGCTATTGTAGAAGACATTAGAAATATGTTAAAAAACCACCCAGGTATATCTAAAAATCATTCTCTTTTAGTCTTTTTTGATGAATTTGGAGATAGTGCATTAAACATATTTATTTATACATTTACAAATACTGCTTCTTGGTCTAAATATTTAGCAATAAAAGAAGATGTAAACCTTAAAATAATGGAAATTGTAGAAAAACACGGTTCTTCCTTTGCATTTCCTAGTCAATCTATATATATTGAGAAAGTTCCTGAAAAGCTTACATTTTTTAATATGAATAATGAAGAAAAACATAATTAAAAAGCAGCTTAAATAATTGATTTTATTGTTTCTTCTTTAAAAGATATTTCTTTTGTGATAGAATACTTTTTTGCATTTTAAAAAGAAGATAAGGAGGTTGTTAGTAGAATGTATGCAGTTATAAAAACTGGTGGAAAGCAGTATAAAGTTGAGCCTGGGACTCTATTAAAAGTAGAAAGATTAAAAGCAAGACCTGGAGAAACAGTAGAAATTGATGCTGCTTTAATAAAAGATGATAATGGAAATATTAAAACAGAAGGAAAAGTTGAAGCTGAAGTTATAGAACATGGAAAGCATAAAAAAGTGATAGTTTTTAAATTCAAAAGAAAAAAGAATTATAAAAGATGGAATGGCCATAGACAACCTTATACTTTAATCAAGATTAAAGAGATAAAAGCTTAAATAAGGAGGATAAAATATGGCTTCAAAGAAAAGTGGTGGTTCAGCGAAAAACGGTAGAGATAGTATTAGTAAACGTCTTGGAGTTAAAAGATACGATGGGCAGATAGTAAAAGCTGGAAATATTCTTGTTAGACAAAGAGGAACAAGAATATACCCAGGGAAAAATGTAGGATTAGGAAAAGACTATACTCTTTTTGCTTTAATTGATGGAAAAGTAAAATTTGAAACTTCTAAGGGAAAAAAAGTAGTAAGTGTTTATCCTTTAGATAACTAAAAAAGGGGCAAATGCCCCTTTTTTTTATACTTTTCTTTCAATAAATATTTTTCTTGATTTTAAATAAAATAAGAAAGCTAATAAAGAAAAAACCAGTATAAGAGAATAATCAGTATCTTTTTTCAAAGAGCATCCACCACCTCCATTATTTATTGAAGGAGGAATATCTTTATTATTTTTTTCTTTATCTTCAAAAGAGTTTATTGGCAGTCCTATACCAGATATATTTATAATTTTTCTATTTCTTTTTCTATCTTCATCAATCTTTTCTCCATCTATTAAAGTAAGCTTTATATATTTACTTCCTGGAACAATGCTTTTTTGCCAGTTTTTTCCATCTTTACTTGATTGAATAAGATGATGAATTTTTCTAGGAGGTTCACGAGAAGAAATCTGTAAATAAACGGCATTTTCAGGTATCGGAGATGGAAGATTTATTCTAACCTTTAACATTTGCCCTGGACTTATATTCTCTATTTTAATAGCCAATAAACCAAAAGGAAATTCATACTCAGGAATATTTCCTATTTCTTCTTCAGAAATAATAGGAATAGGAAAATCACCTAAAGGTTTTAACACAGCATTTTCGTCTTCAACAACTATTTCTATTTCCTTGTTTAAAAGATTTTGTGGGATATGAATTTTGTCCTTTAAATAGGATAAAACTTTTTCAGTAAAAACTATTTTAATTTTATTTTTCTCTTTTACAGTTTCTATATCTTCAATGAAATCAAAAACTTTATCACCATCAGAATCTATATCCTCCATATCAGATAAACCATCTTTATCTGTATCTACACATCCTTCTTTCTCATCTGGAATTCCATCATTATCTTTATCTCCTATAAAAAGGGGAAAGCTATTTTCAAAATCTTTCTTTTTTTCCTTTAAAGAAAAGGGATAATTTGATGGAAGATTTTCTTTTATAAAATTATTACATTTTAAAAATCTTTGAATATTAATGATAACGATACCATCATAAGAATCTAAAACATAAATATATGGTTTTTTTAAAGCTATACCTAAAGCTTCATATGTCTTGATAAAACCTTCTGTTTTTGGATTTTCTGGATTAGAAATGTCAATAATTTCGATACCTTTTTTTCCTTGCGGAATAAGAAGATAATTATCATATATAACAAAATCTTCTTTTATATTTTTAAAGTTAGTTTGATAGTTATTAACAACTTCTGGAGAGGAAGGATTTGATATATCTACAATTTTTATTTTTCCTTTTGTTTTATAGCGGTCAAAGGTTATTATATATGCGTAATCTTGATATATATAAATATAAGAAGGATTTTTAATAGGAAGAAAACTTATTAGTTTAGGTATGTAAATATCTGATATATCAACAATATATAGTCCATCAAGGCCTAGTATATAGGCATATTTATTTTGTATAAATATATCCACAATTTTTGTTTTCAAACGTAATTCTGAAACTAATTTAGGATGATAAAGGTTGGATATATCCACTATTCTAAATATATTTAAATCTCCTATAAAAACATATTTTTCTTTTAAAAAGGCAGTATTTGCTCTTAACCTACTCAAAACTTTTGGATTTTGTGGATTTGATATATCTAGTATTCTAAATTCTTTTTCTCTTTTAAAGATTTTTCCTATAATGTTTGGGTTGCCTTCAAAAGAAAATATTTTTTCGGAAGAAAAATTAACTTCTTTTAATTTTTTCAAAGAAACAGGATTTGAAATATCAAAAATTTCTAGTATTCGTTGTTTGTTAAATACAGCTAAAAAAGATTTATCTTCTACTGTAGAAATATCATAAACATCTTTTTTATCTATACTTTTTAAAATAGGAAATGCTTCTAGATTGGAGACTTTCATTATTGTTAAAAATAAATCTATTTTCTCATTTAAAGAAGAGGTTTTTGGTAAACTTTTTTCAATTAAGAAAGCAAAATCTCCAAAGACACCTATTTTTTCAATTCTTTTGCCTGTATAAATAGTTTTCTTAATTTGAGGTGTAAAAGGATTTGAAACATCTATTATTTTTAGTCCATATCTTTCATCAGCTATATACACATAGTTTTCAACAAAATCTATATCCTTTCCTCCTCTTAGTTTTAGTCCAAAATCACTGGCGAAAACTGTTCCTGGATATTCAGGGACAGAAATATCTATGATTTTAAAAACAGCTCTACGAGGAAGATATGGATAAGAGAGAGGAAAGGCCGTTGCATAAACGCAATATTTTGTTGGATATATTTCTTTTGTTGCAAAAGTTTTAAAAGACCCAACTTTTTTAGGAAAATTTATATCTGAAACATCTATACTAAGTAATTTATTTTCGTTAAAAACGAAAACATAATTATCTTTCATAAAAAGACGATAACCTTTAACATTTAAAGAAGATATTTCTATCGGATATAGAAAATCTGTTATATCTAATATTTGGAATTTTTTATCATTAACTATATAGGCATAATTGTCTTTTATGAGAAAATCCTTTACAGGAATATCATAAAGAGGAATAAAAGTTTTTGGAGAACTAGGATTAGAAATATCTATTTTTCTAAAATTTTTACCATTTGTATAAAGATATTTTCCTTTTAAATAAAATTTTTTTATATTTTCTTTTAGCGAATAGATAATTTGTGGAGAAGCTAAATTTGAAATATCTACTTTATAAAATTTTCCATCAACAGAGAAATAAAGATATCTATCTTTTAATAAAAAATCCCCATCTGGATAATATTCTTCCTGCCAAATTTCATAACTTTTTCCAAGAAAAGTAGAGCTTATAATATATGGTCCACATACACATGAAATTTTATCTTCATTTTCGCATTCTAAATTTTCATTAGAAAAAACAAAATTAAAAATTGTTAAAAAAGATAAAAAAAAGAATATAAAAGTTTTTATTATCATATAGAGCCTCCCCTTTAAACATTTTGAATTTATTTAAAGCGTTTAAAATATCTTTTAGAAAAAAGAAAAATAGGAATAGCAAAAAACAGTAAAAGATTTAATGTAGAAGAAGCTGTAGAATAGGAAGCAAAGAAAGTGCAGCCTCCTCCTTTTCCTGTTATAGGTTTAAAATAAGCTTTGCAGATTTTATTGCTATCCAAGTAAATTGTGCAGCTTAAAGCTTTTTCACAAAGGATACAATCTCCTCCCCATCTGTCAAAAAAGTATCCTGGAGCAGCTCTGGCTGTTAAAGTTAAAGATGTATATGATACAGGTATATCTGCTTTACATTTGTCTCCACAATTTATAAAAGATGGAGAAGAATAAACAAGCCCTTCTCCTTCTTTTATTACCTCTACTGTATAAAAATCTGGTCTGCTTCCATATTCATACATTCCAATATCAACAAAAAGACCATAAATTCTTCTATTTCCATCTCTATCTTTTTCTGGTAAGTGAGGAGCATTGTTATTACCTCTATCAATACAGGGAGAAGTGCTATATAAATGAAGGTCTTGAGGATAAGAAATAAAGTCAGGAAAAATATCTGTTATATTTTTAAGAGTAATTAAAAAAAGACCTCTTTCTATTTTAAAACAGCTTGATGGAGACCCTAAATCTATATCACATGAAGCAAAATTATTTCTGATTTCTGTTTCACAACTTACAAGGTTTTCATCGTTATCATCATTTATGTAAATGTCTTGACCATAGCCAGGAGAGGCATTTGCCCAAAATATATTATTATATATATTTACTGTTGCTAAATCGTTATCTGCAAAAACACATAATCCTCCATAAGAAGAAGCCATATTGCCTAAAATATCATTATTTGTTAATGAAAAATTTCCATTAAAAGTTTCTACAATAAGACCGCCACAGAAATTACTGATATTTTGAAGAAAGAGAGAATTAACTATATAAACTTCTCCATTTTCGGTATATATATATCCACCTCCTCCTCTTTCCTTAGCTGTATTAAATCTTGATGTTATATTTTCTAAACCTACCAAACCATTTTTACTTTTAATAAAAAAAGCCCCATTTAGAGCTTTATTATTTAAGAAAGATGTATTTTGTAAGGATATATTCCCATTTTCAGAATATATGAATACTACACCATTTTTATCTTTAGCAGTATTATTTTCAAAAATAACATTTTCAAGAAATATATCTGCATTACTAGAGAAAATTTCTAGTGCTCTTTCTTCTGCTTCTTCAAAAGAAATATTTTTCAAATGTATATACTGATTTCTATTTAAAAAACATTCTTCATTTTGTAAAAGGCATAAGTCTATTTTTAGTAGCTTTTGAGTAGAGCTCCCTTTTAAAATAGATATAGGTTTTTTTGATGAATCTATTTCTCCCAAAAGAGTTAAAGAATAGTTTTCTGGGTAGATATTATCATTATCATACTTTAAAGTTTCATATATTTTATATATACCTGCTCTAAGACAAATAACATCATCTCTTCCGTTGTTTTTAGCCTTATTTAAAGCTGTTTGTAGATTACAGGGGTCTATAGAAGAACAGGCTGTTCCTGTTCCATCTGGAGATACAAATAGATTACATGTTAGTGCATATGCTATATATGGTATTAAAAATAAACTTAAAAAAAGAAGTCTCATGATAAGACTCCCTTAATCCCAGCTTGTAAATGCCATTGCTCCAAAGGTTATAAGAAAAACAAGTCCTGCAAGTATAACAAGTAAGATAAGTAAAGTTTCCATTTAAATCTCCTTAATTTTTTTGATTATAGAAAACCAGACTTTTAAAATACTTCCCCCAACTACTAAACTCATTAAAAATAAAACTATAAAAAGTGCCAATTCTATTTTAAATTCTAAACTCCAAGGCTTGGAACTAAGCATTTTAAATATAAGCGTTCCTTCTCCTGCTCCTATTGTAAGCATAGATATTACTAAGGTTCTTAATAATCCTTCTTTTACTTTAAGCTTTTCAATTTCTTTTTGGGTTTTATCCATAAAAAACCTTTTTATAGAGTATTTACTAAAATTTAAATAAAATTAAGGAAAGAAGGAAGAGATTTATTTTTCCTTCCTTTCTTTCCCTCTAAAAAGAAGCTTCATAGGTGCCTTTTCAAAACCAAGTAAATTTCTGAGGTTGTTTTCTAAAAATCTTACATATGATTCTTTAAATCCTTCTGGATAGTTTACAAAAAGCAGGAATGCTGGTGGTTTTCCTTCAAGCTGCGTTCCATAATAGATTTTCAGTGGTTTTCCCTGATAAGATGGCGGTTGTCTTAGTTTTTGTATCTGTTGAAGAGCTCTGTTTAGCTGTCCTGTCCCTACTCTTTTCCATGCCTGATTGTAAACTTCTACAATTTCTTTTAATAACTGTTTTATTCCTTTTCTATTTTTTGCAGATGTTAAAACAATGGGAGCATAGGGTAAAAAATAAAGCTTTTCTTTAACTTGCTTTTTTACTCTATTTATAACTTCAGATTTTGGCGGTAGTTTGTCTATTTTGTTTATTACTATAACTGCTGGTTTTGTGTATTTCTGGATAAGGTGAGCTATTTTTGTATCCTGCTCTGTTGCTCCTTGCTCAGCATCTATTACATGAACAATAACATCTGCCTTTTTTATTGCATCTAATGTTCTTCCTACACTGAAGAACTCTAATCCATAATCAACTTTTGATTTTTTTCTAAGTCCCGCAGTATCAAGAAATAAAAACTTTTGCCCATTCCATTCAAAAAGAGTATCTACTACATCCCTTGTTGTTCCTGCTATATCTGAAACAACAGCTCTTTCTTCTCCAAGAATAGCATTTAAAAGAGAAGATTTTCCAGCATTTGGCTTTCCAACAATAGCAACCTTTATAACATCTTCTTTTTCTTTTTTACGGTCTTTAGTTTCTTCTTTGGCTGCTTCTTTTTCATAATCAGGTATGTCTTCAACTACAGCATCTAAAAGGTCTGCTGTTCCATGTTTTTGTATTGCCGAAACTGGAAATACTTTATTAAATCCAAGCTCATAAAACTCATATATATCTGCTTCTTTTTGAGGATTGTCTATTTTGTTAACTGCAACGTATACTGGTTTTTCTGTTTTATGTAAAATCTGGGCTATATCTTTGTCGGCAGAAGTTAATCCTTGTTTTCCATCAACAACAAAAATAAAAGCGTCAGACAGGTCTAACTCTTTTTCTATCTGTTTTCTTATATAAGGAGCAAAAACATCATCATCTCCTTCTATATATCCTCCTGTATCTACAAGCTCAAAAGGCACTCCTTTCCATTCTGCAGTTGAGACTATTCTGTCTCTTGTAACTCCTGGTATATCTTCAACTATGGCTTTTCTTTTTCCTATTATTCTGTTAAAAATGGAAGACTTTCCTACATTTGGTCTTCCAACTATAGCAACTCTATACATAATTTTTCTCCTTCTTAATTTGAAATTTTTAAAATTTTATATAAAATGAATAGCTATAAACAAAATACATATAAGGGTTAATAAAAATGTTAAAAAAAGCCATTTTAACGGGGGTAGTATCTACTTTATTTATATTTTCCTTAAAATCTTTTTCAATTACAACTGAAGGTGTAGAATTTAAGCCTGAAAGAAAAGTTTTCAAGAAAGGGGAAAAGGTCTGTTTTACTCTTAAAAATAAATCTGGAAGAGATATATATCTTCCATCTTCTGCTCCGTGGGCAGTTTTTGAAGATAATGATATGGATAAGGTCATTTATTCACCTGTTGCTACTCAAAAAATAGAAAAATTAGAGCCTTATCAATCAAAAAAGTGGTGTTGGGACCAAAAAACTTTTGATAATGATGAAGTAACTTCTGGCGATTATAAAATAAGAATAACAGTTTTTAAAAATGGAAAAAGATTATTTTTAGCTGAGAATATTAAAATTCAACCTGAATATACAGCTAAAAAAGAAACGAAAGAAGAGAAATAGTGATAGTTGAAAGGACAGTTTTTACTTAATACTGTAGCTTTTTCTTCTGCAACACTTATAAGCCGTATTTTAGGTTATTTAAGGGATGCAACTGTTGCTTATGTTTTTGGAGCAAATCCTTTAACTGACGCTTTTTTTGTAGCCTGGCGTCTTCCTAATACTTTAAGACAACTTATTGGTGAAGGCAGTTTTAATGCTGCCTTTATTCCTATATATACTCAGGAAGAAAAAAAATCCCCTGAAAGTGCTAAAGAATACGCTTCTTCCCTTTTTACATACTATACCCTTGTTTTATCTGTTATAACATTTTTTGTTGTCTTATTTGCAGATGTTTTTGTAAAAATCCTAGCTCCCGGTTTTATAGAGAAAGGAAATTTTGAAGAAACAGTAAA
>JAADDV010000146.1 GCA_013153795.1 Aquificota bacterium
GGGGATTATGCTGGTAAGCTGATAATCATTTCTAATGACCCTGATAATCCTTCTGTATCTGTATTACTCAAAGGAAAAGCAGTTGAACCTAAACTCCCTTCTATCTCTGTTGATAAACCTTTAATAGATTTTAGACAGGTAGAAGTAGGAAAGAAAGATGAAAAAATATTGCAGATTAAAAACTCTGGAAATGATTTACTTGTTATCAAACAAATAAAAGTAGATAATGAAGCATTTACTGTAGAAGGAAACTGTAAAGAGATACAGCCTAACAAATCTTGCTCTATTAAAGTTATCTTCTCTCCTAAATCTGCAGGAGATTATGCTGGTAAGCTGACAATCATTTCTAACGACCCTGATAATCCTTCTATATCTGTATCTCTTAAAGGAAAAGCGGTTGAGCCTAAGCTTCCTTCTATCTCTGTCTCTCCTACAGATATAAGTTTTGGATATGTTTTTGTAGATGATGAAGCTACTAAAAGAGTTTTTGTAAAAAATACAGGAAAAGGTGTTCTTGAAATAAAAGAAATTTTTGTTGAAGATAATGACAACTTTGAAGTAGGAACCACATGCTCTAATAAATTAGAACCACAAAAAGAATGTATTGTATACATAACTTTTTCTCCTAAAGAAGAAAGGAAATTCCAATCTAGATTAGTAATAAAAACAAATGCTAAAAACAAATCAACAGTCTTTATAAAACTTCAAGGAAACGGAATTTATACATCTCCAGAGCAAGTAGATATAGATAATGATGGAAAACTAAGTTTAAATGATGTTATTAAAGCTATAGAGATTGCTGTTCAATCAAAAGACACTAGCAAAGTAGATATAAACAAAGATAATCAATTTGACATTATAGATGTAATTCTTTTAATCAAATTTATCAGGAGGGAGGCTAATCATGTATAAGTTAAAAGTTTTTTTACTTCTTATAAGCTCGACTTTCTTGTTCACATCCTGTGGTCTTATTGAAGATATCTTTGGTTCAGACTCAGATTCCAAAGATAATAAAAAAGATGAAACTTCTATTAACTATAAAGAATATTTTATTCAGGGAAAAAATCTTGATAAGGTTGTTGGTTTTGAGCTTTTTATACCTGCAGACAATCCAAAAGAATTAAAAATTTCGAAAGATTCACTTCCTGAAAACTGGCAAGTTAAAACTTTTAACAAAGAAGACGGAAAAAAAATCCTAGCTTTTAATCCTGAGCTTAAACCTTTAAAAAATTCCGTTTCTTTATTTAAAGTAAAAGTTCCTGAAGATAAACAAATAAATAAAAATTTATCCTTTAAGGCTGTTGATGATTTTGGAAATTTAGTTAAATCAGCTAAATTTGAAGTAAAAGAAAAGCAAAATTGATTTATTAGCTGGTTAAATCTGGTTTAGAGCCAGGTTTAGCCAGCCTTTAGGTTATCTTTATAGCTTTTAACTATCAATAAAGTTCTTAATACTCTTATATTTCAGGTATAATAAGTTTTTTACTTCTATATAGTTTCAAGCCTAATTTTTACTAAATTATTTAATAAGCAAGTTTTTATCAGGAGGTTTAAAAATGGCTGGACATAGTAAATGGCATAATATAAGACATAAAAAAGCAAAAATGGATGCAAAAAGAGGCCAGCTTTTTACAAAACTTCTTAGAGAAATAACTGTTGCAGCAAGACAAGGTGGCGGAGACCCAGAATTTAATCCAAGACTTAGAATAGCTATAGAAAAAGCAAAAAAAGCAAACATGCCTATAGAAAATATAGAAAGAGCTATAAAAAGGGGAACAGGAGAACTAGAAGGAGTAAATTATGAAGAAGTTGTTTATGAAGGATATGGACCAGAGGGGGTTGCTGTAATTGTTGAATGTCTTACAGACAACAGAAATAGAACTACCGCAGAGGTAAGACATATTTTTACAAAACATGGTGGTAACTTAGGAGCTTCTGGATGCGTTTCTTTTTTATTTGAAGAAAAAGGAGTTATATATGTCTCAAAATCCAAATATGATGAAGAAACAATTTTTGAGAAAGCTATAGAAGCAGGAGCTGAAGATGTAATAATAGATGATGAAGAATTTTATGAAATTAGGACTGAACCAAAAGAACTTTACTCTGTAAAAGAGAATTTAGAAAAAGAAGGTATAGAGATTGAAAAAGCAGAAATAACAAGAATTCCAACTACAACAGTTGAAGTAAAAGACCCTGAGAAAGCAGAAAAACTTTTAAAACTATTAGATGCTTTAGAAGAAAGTGATGATGTCCAAAAAGTTTATTCAAACTTTGAAATTCCTGAAGAAATAATGGCTAAAGTTTCATAAATGAAAAAAATAAAAATTTTAGGTATAGACCCGGGAAATTACAAAACCGGGTTTTCCTTTTTTTACAAACATCCTTCTAAACCTGAACTTTTAACATCTGGAACAATAAAGCTTCCAAGAAAGAAGCCTCAAAATTTTAAAATCCTTTTTGATTCTTTAAAAAAACTGATAGAAAAAGAAAAACCTGAAGAAATCGCCCTTGAAAGTTCTTTTTATGGAAAAAATCCTCAAACTATTATAAAGCTAGGAGAAGTCAGAGGTATTATTTTATTAGTTTCAGCTATATATAATATTCCAATTTATGAATATACACCTCAACAGGTAAAAAATGCCATCACTGGATATGGTTGGTCAAAGAAAGAAGATATAGCTCTAATGGTAGAAAAACTTTTTAATAAAAAACCTGAGTCTTATGATGAGGCTGATGCTATAGCTGTTGGTTTTTGCCACTGTCTTTATTCAGAATAAAACTGCACTTTTTTTATGCACCTTAAATCTACAATGCACATCAAATAGTCATAAAAACAAAGTTTTTATCTTTTTTAAAAAGCTTTTTTCTTTTTATCTCAAATAATTACAAATTTGGCATACTCCTTGTTTTTTAGTTTAGGACTTTTATTAAAAGCTTTAATAAAAATTAAATAAACAGAGGGAGGGGGGCTTATAGGATGGTAGATTTTAATTAAATATAAATAAAGGAGGTTTGTAATGAGGTTAAAACACCTAAGCCTGCTCTCTATGTTGTTAGCACCGGCACTAGCTTTTGCTGAAGAAGCAAAGCTAGATACTGGTGACACAGCTTGGATGATTACAGCTACAGCTCTTGTTGTTCTTATGTCTGTTGGAGGTCTTACCTTATTTTATGGAGGTATGACCAGAGCTAAAAATATTGTTAATACTATTATGATGGTACTTTCTGCTTACGCTATTGCTATTGTTGTATGGATTTTATGGGGTTATTCTTTAGCATTCTCTGATGGGGAAGGAGCTTTATACGCTATAGTTGGAGATTTAAAATACTTTCTTCTTAATGGAATTGATTATAAGCAGATAAGTGGAGTTGGTGCCTTTCCTGAATGGGTATTTATTGCTTTTCAATCAACATTTGCAGCTATTACTATTGCTCTTGCTTCAGGAGCTATTATTGAAAGAATGAAATTCTCCACATGGGTAGTATTTTCCATATTATGGGTAACTTTTGTGTATGCTCCTATTGCTCACGTTGTTTGGGGAGGAGGTTTTCTTTTTGATGCTGGGGCTTTAGATTTTGCAGGTGGAACAGTTGTTCATATTAATGCAGGGGTTACTGGTCTTGTTTTAGCAATTTTACTTGGAAAAAGAAAAGATTATAAGAAAACAGCTATCCTTCCTTCATCTGTAGTTTTAACATCTTTAGGAGCTGGACTTTTATGGTTTGGATGGTTTGGATTTAATGCAGGGTCTGCTTTTGGTGCAAATGAAGTTGCAGGAGTTGCTCTCTTAACAACAAATGTCGCAACAGCTATGGCTCTCCTTTCTTGGGTTATGATGGAATGGATTACAGCTAAAAAACCTACCCTTTTAGGTGCAGCTTCAGGAGCTATTGCAGGACTTGTTGCAATTACTCCTGCAGCAGGTTTTGTTGATGCAAAAGGAGCACTTATTATAGGTCTTATTGCAGGTATTGTTGGTTGGTTTGGAGTATTTGTCCTTAAAAAAGCCCTTGGATATGATGATTCTCTTGATGCATTTGGAATACACGGACTTGCTGGAATCTGGGGTGCTATAGCAACTGGTTTCTTTGCATTACAACCTTTAGCATGGGATGGTTCTCCTCTTCAAAATGGAGATAGAATAGGACAAATTATAGTTCAAATAGAGTCAGTTGTATTCACAATAGTATTTACAGCAATCATGACAACAATTTTATTCTTTATTTCTTTTCTCCTTACTGGTGGAGCTAGAGTAGATGAAGAAACTGAAACTATAGGTCTAGATGAAGAAGTTCATGGAGAAAGAGGCTTTAATCTCTAAAATTTTTCACAAGGGGCTTTTAGCCCCTTTTTATTTTAAAAGGTAAAAACTTTAGAAAATTTAGGAGGTTTAAAATATGAAAAAAATTTTTGGTTTAGCTGCTGCTGGGCTGTTTATTACATCTGTTGCTAATGCAGGTTCTTTAACAGTTGCAAACTCAGATATAGAGCTTTCAGGAGGAGTTTCAGCAGGTTATTTTTATACTTCAAATTTATGTGATGAACCATGTGAAAATCCTAAGAATGACTACTTTACTGTTTCATCTTTTGCTATAGGTCTTACATCTAAAGTAAATTCTACAATAGGATTTACAGCTAGCTTTGGAGCTTCCCCTCAAAGTGACCTTTTAGGATTAGAAACTACAAAAGATTTTGGACCTGAATTTGCCTATGTAAGCATTAGACCTATTGAAGGTCTAACTTTAGATGCAGGGCTTCTTACAACAAATATAGGATACGAACTTTATCATACATGGGAAAATCCAAACTATACATTTGGTATGGTTTGGTGGGGACAACCTGTAACATATCCAGGAGCAAGGGCGACTTTTAATGTAGCTGAAAATCTTGATGTTTATGCAGAGTATTCTCAAGATGGAGTTGATTCTTTTGCTGTAGGAGCTATTGGTTCATATGAAGGAGTAGATTTTGCATTTTCTTATTTTGATTATTCAGCTCAAAAAAATCTAATTGATGTTGTTTTATCAACAAGCGTAGCTGGAATTGATGTAGCATTAAATGCAGATTATCAATGGCTTGATGATTCTGCTAAGGTAGATGGTCAGGATGATTCTGCATTTGGAGTAGGTTTATATATTATCCCTAAATTAAGTGAAAATGTTTCGCTTCCTGTAAGGATAGAATATATTGATGAAGGAACAAGTGATATCTATGGTGTTGCTGGAGATAATGCATGGGCATTTACAATAACTCCAACATGGGCACCTGCTAGCAATGCTTATTTAAGAGCAGAATTTGCTTATGTAGCAACAGATGAAAAAGGTTTTTATGAAGGTGCCACTGAAGCTGATGCTGAAGATACACGAACTTTTATTGGCGTAGAGGCAGGCTTCAGGTTTTAACTTTATGGAAGGGATTATTCCCTTCCCTTTTATTTTAAAAAAGCTCTTTTAAAAGCTCTAAGAAAAAATCCTAAATTTATCTTTATATCTCTTTCACCTAACCATAACTTAATCATCTCCTTTTGAATATACTTATTTTCAAATAGCTTAATCATAAAATAAATAGTTAGGTCATTTTTTAAAAATATTTCTTGCAAAATTTTTAATGATTTAAATTGTTTTAAAAATCTTTCTTCCCACTTTTTTTTATATTCTAAAGATGGATTTTCTTTTAAAAAAGATTCAGCTAAAATTTTTCCAGAAGCCATTGCATAATAAATACCTTCAAAAGTAAAAGGCAAAACCTGACCAGCACTATCTCCAACAAAAAAAATTCTATCTTTAAATAAAGAGATGTTATCTTTCCATAAAGGAATAAAAAAGCCTTTTGGTTTTGTATAACTTTTTAAGTTTAAAAATTTCAAAAAATTTTCTAATCTTCCTTTATATGTGCCAATATTTCCTCCTTCAAAATGAGGAAAAACCCATGCATAGTATTTATAAGCAATTTTATTTCCAAAGTAAAAATGACAATCTTCAATCTGTATTTCTGAAATATCGATATAATTTACAGGAATACGAGGAATATATTCTTTAAAAAGTTTTTTTCTTATAAGAGAATTAACTCCATCAGCAGCAACAAGATATTTACTTTTAATATAAATTTCTCTTTCCTTAGTTTTTATCTTAGAGATAATAAAATCTTTTTCAAAATAAAAATCTACAAAATTTCCTTCTAATATATGTGTCCCTTCTTCTTTTGCTTTTTTTCTTAAATATTTATCAAATTTTCTTCTATCTACTATATAAATAGGAGTTTTTTCTATATTTATATGTATACGTTTTTTTTTAAAACCTATAATTATATTTTTTACTTTTTTTTCTACGATATTTTCTTCTAAAGAAAATTCTTTAAAAGCTGTATATCTTATACCTCCTCCACAAGGTTTTCTGTATTCACAGTTTTTTTGTACAAGAATATTTTCTATTCCTTTTTTAGAAAGATATCTTGCTACAGTTGAGCCTGCAGGTCCCCCACCTACAATTAAAACAAATGTTTTTTGCATATTTTCCCCTTTTTGTTATAAATTTTATAAAATTTTAAAAAACTTTTAAAAGAGGTAAAAATGAAACTTATATCTGTAATCGGCTCTTCTACAGTTTCTTCTTTAGATGATGAATATAAATTTGCTTATAAAGTTGGAAAATTATTAGCACAGGAAGGATTTGGAGTAGTTTGTGGAGGAAGAGGAGGAGTTATGGAAGCTGTTTGCAAAGGGGCAAAAGAAAGTAATGGACTTACAATTGGAATAATGCCTTCTTATACAGGAGAAGAAGCAAACCCTTACGTTGATATAAAGATTAATACAGGTATGAATTGGAATAGAAATCCAATTGTTGTTGCTAGTGGAGAGCTTGTTATTGCTATAGGGGGAAAGTATGGCACTCTTTCTGAAATCGCATACTCTTTTATCTTAGGAAAAACTGTTTTAGGCTATAAAACACACAAAGTTGAAGGCATTATAAATATAAACAATTCTACAGATATTCTTCCTTATATAAAAGGTTAATATAAATTTGCAAAAGGATTTTTCAAACACTAGTATATATACTTTAATTTAAATAAAAGCAGGGATAAAATATGAAAAAAAATATTATTGTCCTTTTATCAGGAGGCATGGATAGTGCCACTCTTTTATGGTTAGCGAAAAAAAAGTTTAAGGAAGTTTATGCTATATCCTTCGATTATGGTCAAAAGCATAAAATAGAATTAGAATTTGCAAAAAAGTTAGCGCAAGAAGCAAAAGTAAAGAAACATCTTATAGTAGAAGTTCCTCATTTAAAGGGTATAAAAGGTTCAGCTTTAACAGATATATCAATAGATATTCCTACTGAAAATTATCCAGATGAACCTCCAATAACAACTGTTCCAATGAGAAATCTAAATTTTCTTTCAATTGCTGCTTCTTTTGCAGATATCTATGAAATAGAGAATATTGGAATAGGAGTTCATTCAGTAGACAGTCCTTATCCAGACTGTAGAGCAGAGTTTATATCATCAGCGGAGGCTGCTATAAATGCAAGCTCCATTATGGTAGCAAAGAAAAAAAATAGAATATATGTTTATTCTCCTTTTTTAGGAATGACAAAAAAAGATATTTTAAAACTTGGTCTTGAGCTAGGTGTCCCTTATGAAAAAACCTATTCATGCTATAAAGGAACTTTACCTCCATGTAAAGAATGCGCAACATGTATTCAAAGACAAGAAGCTTTTGAAAGTTTAGGACTAAAAGACCCTCTTATATAGTTTTTGAAAAACTTATGTTATATTATTTTCAAATTTAAATGGAGTTTGAACTTTTATTGTTGAGGAATAAATGAAAACAGAATATCAATTTTTAACTCCAGATATAATAGATAAAATAGAAGAATATAGAAAAGAATTTCCTTATTATCCTCAGCAACTTATTATTCCAGCTTTACATGAAATACTCTATAAATATAGAGATATTCCTGAAGATGCTATTTTTGAACTTGCTGATTATTTAAAGGTTCATCCTTCTGAAGTAGAAGGAATTGTTAGCTTTTATGATATGTTTAGACATAAAAAGAATGCAAAAAATCATATAAGAATTTGTAGAAATCTTCCTTGTCATCTAGGCAAATATAAAAATTTATTAAAAATGATAGAAAAACTTACAGGAGCTAAAGCTGGAAAATCAAGTGAAGATGGAAAATGGTATATAGAGCTTGTAGAATGTATTGGCTCTTGCTCTTTAGCTCCTGCTTTCTTAATTAATGATGATTTATATGATGGAAGTCAAATAAAAAATGAGGAAGATTTAAAAAATATACTTCATAAATACACTTAAATCTTTTATTTTTCCCAAATTTTTCATTTCAATCCTTTACTATAGCTTATATTTTCATTAGCATATTCGAATAAGTTATTAAATTATAATAGAGGATAGATTATGAGATACATTTTTATATTTCTTTTTTTTCTAAATTTTTCTTTTAAAGTTTATTCCATAACTTTAGAAGAGGTAATAAACATAGCAAAACTATATAACCCTGTTTTAAAGCAGAAAAAGATTGATATAGAAATACAAAAGACTAAAGAGAAACAAAATAAAGCAAAAAAGTTTGGACAAATAGAAATTTTTGGTGTTTATAATAGATATGAAGATAAAAGAATTTTATATCCTATTTCTCCTCCTTTAAATCCTTCTAATCTAGTGGGAGCAGAAAATCAAATTATAGGAGGTATTTCCTATTCTATTCCTCTTTTTACTGGTTTTAAAATAAAAAACAATATCGAAATTTCAAAGCTTGGAAAAAAATTAAAAGAGATTCAATATAAACTTTCAAAAAACCAGATTATTTATAATATCCGAAATATATATATAAAAATTCTCTCATTGGAAAAACAAAAAATTGCTATTTGTCCAAACTTTTTTGCTTTATTTTGTT
>JAADDV010000162.1 GCA_013153795.1 Aquificota bacterium
ATTAAATGGTTCTAATATATTGAAACTTTTAAATATGTCTTGTAGTTTTTTTGCAAGAGAAACTAAATGTTTTTCATCTTGAGAAGATATAGTAACAACAAGAGGAGGAAACTTATCTGCAATATTAGTAATTTTATAAGAGTTTTTATCTATAGCTTTAAAAGGGTCATGTTTTTCTATATATAGAATTGGTTTTCCAATTTCCTCTCTAAGAGATAGAAGAAATTTTTCTCTTGTAAGTAAGACATCAAAATCTTCATGAAGGGCATTTATCAACTCTACGGCAAACTTTTCTTTATATAGAATATTTTCTAAAGCTTCTCCATAAAGAATTTTTTGAAGCTCATCTATTTGAACATCTTGAGTTATTCGAAATTCTAAAGGTTTTGTCATTTCATCAGTAACCAAAACACCTGCCTTATATCCTTTTTCAGTCTCTAAGAAATCTATATAAGCTAGTTTCATCAAATCTCCAAAATTTATTTATTGATTAATTTATTTTCGGAAATTTTAGAATTATAAATAAACCTCTCCCCCCGGGGAAAGGGGGTTTATATATTTGTTTTTTGTGTTATGTGTTATTTATGAAATTTATACTTTAAACGTAAATCTATCGTGAGGGAAGCTTATGAAAAAATTTGTTGTTTGTATTACAGGAGCAAGTGGAGCTATTTATGGAGTTCGATTGATAGAAAAACTTTCTGAAGACCATCAAGTTTATTTAGTTGTTTCAAGTAATGGTTTTATAGTAATACAAAGAGAATTAGGTTTAGATAAAGAAAAATTTTTATCGTCTTTAAATAAAAATGTAAAAGTTTTTGACCCTTATGATATAACTGCTTCTATAGCCAGTGGCTCAAGAATTGTAGAAACAGAAGGAGTTATTATTGCCCCTTGCTCCCTCGGAACTTTAGGTTCAATAGCAAATGGTGTTTCTCAAAATCTAATTCACAGGGTAGCAGATGTTGCTCTAAAAGAAAGAAAAAAATTGTATCTTCTTGTTCGTGAGATGCCTTTTTCTCTTATTCATATAGAGAATATGAAAAAGGTTTCTTTAGCTGGTGGAATAGTTGCTTCTGCTTCTCCAGGATTTTATCATTATCCTAAGACCTTAGATGATTTAATTAATTTTGTAGTAGGAAAAATATTAGATACTTTTAATATTCCCCATTCTCTATATAAAAAATGGAGAGCAGAGGAAACATTCTAATAATCAGTTAATAAAGTAATAAGTAAATTTTAGTCAAATTTAATCAGATTTTATATATATATCTATTGCATTTTTTTCTATTCAGGATTATAATGTTTATAGAAAAATATAAAAAGCAGATAAAGGAGGTATAGAGGATGGCAATCAAACCTCTCTATGACAGAGTTGTAGTAAAACCAATTGAAGAAAAAGAAGAAAAAACTCCATCTGGAATTATCATTCCTGATACAGCAAAAGAAAAACCTTCAGAAGGTGAAGTAATAGCTGTTGGAGAAGGAAGACTTTTAGAAAATGGCCAAATTGTTCCATTAAAAGTAAAAGTTGGAGATAAAGTTGTTTATAGTAAATATGCTGGAAATGAGTTTGTTCTTGATGGCGAAGATGTAATTATTCTCAGAGAAGAAGATATTCTCGCTATTATTAACTAACAAAAAAAATAAGAGGAGGTGACATAAATGGCAGGAAAAATGATTATCTATGGAGAAGAAGCAAGAGCAAAATTAAAAGCTGGTGTAGATAAATTAGCAAATGCAGTAAAAGTAACTCTTGGACCAAGAGGAAGAGAAGTTATCCTTGAGAAAAAATGGGGTTCTCCAAACGTAACAAAAGATGGTGTTTCTGTTGCTAAAGAAATAGAACTTTCTGACCCATTAGAAAATATGGCAGCACAGCTTGTAAAAGAGGTTGCTTCAAAAACTGCTGATGTAGCAGGTGATGGAACAACAACAGCAACAATCTTAACTCAGGCTATATATACAGAAGGTCTTAAAGCTATTGCTTCAGGTGCAAACCCTGTATATGTAAAAAGAGGAATTGATGAAGCTGTAAAAGTTCTTGTTGAAGAACTCAAAAAAATGTCAAAAGAAGTAAGTGGAAGAACAGAAATAGAGCAAGTTGCTACAATTTCTGCAAACAACGACCCTGAAATTGGAAAAATCATTGCTGATGCAATGGAAAAAGTTGGAAAAGACGGTGTTATTACTGTAGAGGAAAGCAAAACTTCTGAAACAACTTTAGAAGTTGTAGAAGGTATGCAGTTTGATAGAGGATATTTATCTCCATATTTCGTAACAAATCCTGAAAAAATGGAAGCCGTTTTAGAAAATCCATTTATTCTCATATATGAAAAGAAAATCAACAACATAAGAGAACTTCTCCCATTATTAGAAAAAGTTGTTCAAACAAATAGACCACTTCTCATAATCGCAGAAGATGTAGAGGGAGAAGCACTTGCTACATTAGTAGTAAACAACCTTAAAGGTGTTCTCAAAGTAGTAGCTGTTAAAGCTCCTGGATTTGGTGAAAGAAGAAAAGCAATGCTTCAAGATATTGCTATCTTAACAGGTGGACAAGCTATTACAGAAGACCTTGGAATTAAACTTGAAAATGTAGACCTTGACATGCTTGGTCAAGCTGACAAAGTTGTTGTTGACAAAGACAATACTACAATCATTGGTGGAAAAGGAGACCCAGAAGAAATAAAAGCAAGAATAGAGCAAATCAAAAAACAAATTGAAACAACAACTTCTGAGTATGATAAAGAAAAACTCCAAGAAAGACTTGCTAAACTTGCAGGTGGAGTAGCTATCATCAAAGTAGGTGCAGCTACTGAAGCTGAGCTTAAAGAGAAAAAAGACAGAGTAGACGACGCTGTTCATGCTACAAAAGCTGCTGTTGAGGAAGGAATTGTTCCTGGTGGTGGTGTAGCACTCTTAAGAGCTTCTAAATCCCTTTGCGATATAAAAGAAGAAAACCCTGATAAAAAATGGGGAATTGATATTATTCACAAAGCTTGTGAAGTTCCATTAAAACAAATTGCAAATAATGCAGGATTTGAAGGTTCTGTTGTTATAGAAAAAGTTAAAGCTAATGATAATCCAAACTATGGATTTAATGCTGCTACTGGTGAATATGTAGATATGTTTGAAGCAGGTATTATAGACCCAACTAAAGTTGTAAGAACAGCAATGCAAAATGCTGCTTCTGTTGCAGGCACAATGCTCACAGCTGAAGCGCTTGTTGCTGAAAAACCAGAAAAAGAAGAAAAAGCTCCTGCTCCTGGAATGGAAGGAATGGGAGATATGGGATTCTAAAAAACTTTTAAAAAGCCTCCTTAGAAGGAGGCTTTTTCTTTTTATGAAAAAAAATTTATTAACTGAGCCATACATAGCTATTTTTTTATTATTTCTTTTATTTTTATTTTTGTTTTTGAGTCATTTTTTTCCCTTTTTCTCTAATTTTGTTATTATTGTTCTTTCTTTACCTTTATTTTTATATCCATTATCACCTTTAGGTTTTAAATATATAAAGAAAGGTTTTTTAATAGGGTTTATTTCATCTTTAATATATCTGCCTTTTATAAAGTTTGAAAAAGTTTCTTATATTGAAAATATAAATATTTTTATTTTTTCTATATTTGAAGAAATATTTTTCAGAGGATATCTTTTTTTTGCTTTAAAAATAAAAAATGTGCATATAAAAAATTTATTTATCTCTTTTATTTTTTCTTTAGCTCACGTAATTCTTTATGGAGATTTAACTAAAATAACAGTTTTCTTCCCTTCTTTAATTTTTGGGTATCTTTATATTTATTCTGGGTCTATAATTGCTCCTATTATTTTTCATATTTTTTCTAATCTTTTTTATATTTCTAACTTTCGCTAGTTTCAAAAAATTGCTACAAAGTATATAGACATTTCTTTATTTTGTGTTATATTTCTCTAACTATGGATATATTAAAATATTACAGAAGTAGAATTGTTTTTTCTAAAACTTTACCTCCAAAAAGTCCTACTTTTAAAATTTTTAATCCAGAAAATGAAAATTTAAGAAAATTTTTAAAAAGAAAAAATATACAACTTTATGCTCATCAAGTAGATGGAATTCAGGAGGTAAAAAAAGGAAATAATATCGTTATTACAACTCCAACAGCTTCAGGAAAATCATTGATTTATATCTTATCTATTCTTGACCACTTAGTTAAAAATCCAGATACAAAAGCCATTGTTATCTTTCCCTTAAAAGCATTAGCCAGAGACCAATATGAAAAAATACAATCTCTTGTTTTAGAAACAAAAATACCAGCAACAGTAGAAGTATATGATGGAGATACTCCAAAAGAAAAAAGACAGGAGATAAAGAAAAATCCTCCAACATTTTTAATAACAACTCCAGATATGCTGAATGCTGGGATATTGCCTTATCATTCCAGTTGGTCTAGTTTTTTTGAAAATCTGGATTTTATTGTTTTAGATGAAATCCATGCATACAGAGGTATTTTAGGTTCACATATAGCTAATATAATCAAAAGGTTAAAAAGAATAGCAAACTACTATAAATCTAAAAAACCTGTTTTTATTATGAATTCTGCTACTATTCACAATCCTGCAGATTTTGCTTCAAAATTGACAGGTGAAAAAGTTATAGAAATTTCAAAATCCGGAGCTCCGTCTCCTGAAAGGGAAGTTCAAATTTTTAAAGGACTTCGTGCAACAGAAACAGCTGAGCTTATAGCTAACACAGTTATAGAGGATATTTCAACCATAGTTTTTGTGGATAGTAGAAAAGAGGCTGAAATACTTTCTTTGCGGGTAAAGGAGGTTTTAAGGAAAAAAGGAAGAGAAGATCTTGTAGATAAAGTAAGTCCTTACCGCTCAGGTTATACTCCTCAGGAAAGAAGAGAGATAGAGTTTAAGCTTTTAACGAAAAATATCCTTGCTGTAATATCAACAAGTGCTTTAGAGATGGGTATTGATATAGGAGATTTAGAAAGCTGTATCCTTGTAGGATATCCAGGAACATTGGCTCAGGTCTGGCAGAGGTTTGGAAGAGCAGGAAGGAGAGACAAAAAAGCTTACAACATACTACTTCCTAAAAGAAATGCTTTAGACCAGTATTTTGTTAAAAACCCTGAAGAGCTTTTTAACCGTCAGATGGAAGAACCTATTATAAATCCTTTAAACAGATATATCCTAAAAAAACATCTTCCTGTTATGGCAAGTGAGCTTCCTATAAAAATATCAGAACTTTCTAAAGAGGAAAAGGAGGTTGCAAGGGAGCTTTACAAAGAAAAAAAACTTAGATTTTCAAATAACAAACTATATGCTTCAAGACAGCCTCCTTTTAGTATCCGCTCAGCTGGAGAAAGTTTTTCTATAGTTGAATCTGTTTCAGGAAAAATCATAGGGGATATTTCAGAGGATATTCTTATATATGAAGCTCATCCTGGAGCTGTTTACCTGCACAATGGAGAAAAGTATCTTGTTGAACATTTAGATACTGAAAGTAAAGTAGTTTATGTTGTTAAATCAAATGTTTCATACCTTACAGAACCTTTAAGGGAGTCTTTTATAGAGATTATTCAGATAGAAGACTCAAAAAGACAGGGAAGTGTTGAGCTTTTTAAAGGAAAGGTTAAGGTTAAGACTACTGTTGTTGGCTATTCTATGAGAGATATAGAGTATGATGAAAAACTAAAAGATGAAATATTCCAGCCTGAAAACTTTTTAACAAGGGAGTTTGAAACCGTTGCTTTCTGGTGGAGTATGCCTTCAGAATGGGAAGAAGAAATTATAAGGCTAAATACAAAGCATAACATACGCCTTTTATATGAGTTTCTTTTGAAAAAAGTTTCTTTATACACAGGAGATTTTGTGTATAGGGATGTTGTTTTTGAAAAGTTTTTAAAATTTAGAAAAAACTTTGATATAGATGATTTTTCCTTTGCTTTGAAAGCTGTTGAGGGTATTGTTTCAAGAATGGGACAAAAGGAAAAAGATGAGTTTAAAGAATACACAAAAAGAATAAAAGAGAGAAAAAATGCGTTTCTTGGAGCTTTACATGGTGTAGAACATGGTCTTATTGGTATATATCCACTATATGCAATGAATGATAGATGGGATATAGGAGGTCTTTCTACGCCATTTTTCCCTGATACAGGAAGACCAACTATTTTTATTTATGATGGTTATGAAGGGGGAGTTGGTTATTCAGAAGTAGGTTTCAGCAGATTAAAAGAAATGATAGAAAGTACATACAAAACTATTGCAAAATGCAGCTGTATATCAGGCTGTCCATCCTGTATTTTTTCTCCAAAATGTGGAAACTCAAATGAGTATCTAGATAAAACAGCATCTATAATACTTTCACACAAAATTCTGAAAGAACTCAGTAAATAGGAGAGATACATGGAAATAGTTATAAACTCTTTGGAAGAGATGAAACATTTTGCAAAACAGTTAGCTAAGTGTCTAAGAGGAAATGAAGTAATCCTTTTAAAGGGAAATCTTGCTGCAGGGAAAACAACATTTACAAGATTTTTAGTTTCTGCTTTAAATCCTGAAATAGAAGATGAAGTAAACTCTCCTACATTTACTGTGATGAATCAGTATGATACCCAGAAGTTTCCTATTTATCATATAGACCTTTACAGAGTAAAAGATTTTGATTTTACAGATTTTTTAGGAGAAGGAGTAATCATAGTTGAATGGGGAACAGAAGAGACTTTTGATGAAATTGAGGACATGCCAGTTTTATTTATAGAAATTTTTCCTGAAGAAGAAGAAAAAAGAGTTCTTAAAATTAAACAAAAAAATGCAGATTATCTAATAGGGTGTATTAGGCCTCAATAAAAGATTTAAAAATCTTAAAATTTTCAATAAGTTTGTCTATTGGAGCATACTCATTTTTCTGATGAGCTTGGGCTGGGTCTCCAGGACCAAAATTTACAGCATCTATACCGTGGAGAGACAGCCTTGCTACATCTGTCCAAGCCTGTTTAGCTTCAACAGGAAGATTAAACTTTTCTATGAACTCTGACAGCACAGGATTATAAAGGCAGACATTTCCAGAAGGACAAAGGTCTGTAAATTCTACTTTTGCTTCTCCATTTACAAGTTTTAAAACGTCTTCTTTAGCCTGCTCTATTGTTTTCCCAGGAGCAAACCTATAGTTTACATTTATAACAAACCTGTCAGGGATTATATTCCTACCGCCGGAAAACTCAACCATAGTAGCATTCATAACCTCAAGATACTTCATACCATCAAACTCATATTCATGAATTCCATAATCAGCAAGTCTTTTTAAAAAGTCAGCAGCTTTATGTATAGCATTTTCCCCCTGCCATGGTCTTGCTGAATGGGCTCTCTTCCCTTCAAAAATAATAGATGCATGCATAGTTCCAAGACATCCAACCTGGACTTTGTTGTCTGTAGGCTCAAGGGCAAATGCAAGGTCTGCTTTTTGGATAATATCAAATTCTGTTAAAAGTGGTTCAAGTCCATTGTCTATATAAGGACCTTCTTCTTTCTCATAAAACACATATATAAGATTAAATTTTTTGTCTTTATTGTGAAAATGTTCAGCCAATCCCATCATTACAGCTAAGCCAGCTTTCATATCACTGGCTCCAAGACCATAAAGCTTTCCATCTATAATCTGGCCTGTAAACTCATTTTCTCCTGGAACAGTATCTAGATGACCTACAAGGGCTATAGTTTTTTTGTCAAGATTTATCTCATCATAAGCTATAAGAGAGTTGTTATATCTGATAATTCTATCTTGAGGAAAGTATTTTTCTAGAAAGGATTGGGTATAATCTGCAATTTCTTTTTCATTTCCTATAACAGAAGGAATCTCAACTAGCTCTTTTAAATACTGAATCAGCTTCTTATTCATTTTCTGTGTATCCTAACCTCTCTGAAAGCTCTTTTACTTTTTGTAGGAAATCTTCTTTAACTTCGTTTATAAGTTTTTCTTTGGGTATCCTGTAAGAAGGAGCTGATAGAGTTATCCCAGCTGCGACTTTTCCTGTGTAATCTCTAACAGGAACAGAAAGACATCTTACTTCATCTTCCCACTCTTCATCATCTATAGCAAAACCATTTTGTTTGACTTCTTCTAGATGTTTAAGAAGTTTATCTTTATCAGTTATGGTTTTTTTAGTAAAAGGAACAAGCTTTACATGTCTAAAGAAATCTTCCAGTTCTTCCTCGTCCATATCTGCAAGATGTATTTTTCCAGAAGCAGAAGCGTACATTGGTAAAAGCTTTCCTACCCTAGACTTTACAAGGACAGGCCTATCTATCTCATAAGCATCTATATAAACAATTTCATATCCACTTCTTATAGCAAGATATATGTTTTCCTGGTATTTTTCTCCAAGTTCTTGAAGATATGGTTTTGCAATTTTTCTTAAATCGACATGGGTTAGATAAGAGTGTCCTACTTCAAAATTTCTGATTCCAAGGGAGTATGTTTTTTTCTTCTTGTTGTAATTTACATAACCTCTATTGACTAGAACATCAAGAATTTTTTCAGTTTGCTGATGGGATATATCTACATTTTCTTCTATATCAAGGATTGTAGACTGGGGATTTTTTGCTATGAAAAACAGGATATCAAAGGCTGAATCTACATTGTGGACTATATACTCATTTTTTGTTCTTTTTCTTCTCATTGGATTTCTCTGATGAAATAAAATAATGGCGGAGCCGACGGGATTCGAACCCGCGACCTCTGGCGTGACAGGCCAGCGTTCTGGGCCAGGCTGAACTACGGCTCCGTATTCTGTCAATGGGCGGTAGAGGAGTCGAACCTCTGACCCCCTCCTTGTAAGGGAGGTGCTCTGGCCAGCTGAGCTAACCGCCCGAACGGATTAATATAATATTACTTTTTAGACTTAATGTCAACCC